>CAZZJD010000081.1:0-7332 GCA_964654305.1 uncultured Chitinophagaceae bacterium | reverse complement strand
CGCCACAAACTTTAATGAAGATTAGTAATGAATACTTGAGTCAAATTCGAAATACATATACCGACACCTTGACATCCTGACACCATCTCCTCTAGCCTTAGGCTAGAGGAGACAGACAACTTCTTCTACTTCCCTTTCACCCGATCAATCAGATTCAAGGCTGTATTCAAATCCCATTTATCAAAACGACCTCGTTGAACCACAAGTTCGTTATCATGCGGATGACTGAGAAAATAATGAAATACGAAATGTTCACCCGGTTTCTCCCAGCCAATAATCTGTCCGAATCGTAAATCATTAAAAACCAGTGTATCCTTCCATTGTTCGACTGTATAATATTCCTGTGAAAAGCGGATCAGTTTTTGAAGGTTTTCGTGATCGGCAACCGTATCCAGCAAATGCTGATTGCGGGGGAAATAATTGAATTGAATATCAGACCCTTTATCAAACAATGAACGAAAGCCTACGTGATAACCACTGTCATTACCGGCTACCACAAACCATAACCAGTTCTGAAGAGGTGCCGGTGTGGTAAAATACCGCTCATGGGGAATCTTTTGTTTTGCAAACGCATGGCGCACCTGTCGGTCTATAGTTAATTTATTCATCGTACAATAGCCCAGATAAAGTACACTCATAGCCAGGCCGAATTTCCACCAGAAGGTTCTGGCCTTATCCGATCTTTTTAGAATAATCAGCGCAAACAAACTGATCCCTGTCCAGATGGAGAAGAAGGGATCGGCCACATAGATCGCATTAAAAGAAAACCGATGATGACTGAAGGGCTCCAGCCAGGCTGTACCGTAATTATTAAAACCATCAATAAATAAATGAACTGCAATAACCACAAAGAAAAAGATCAGCCATTTTTTAAAGGAGATATCATGAGGTCTGTGCCACTTTTCGGCAGCCAAGGCTATAACGGGAGCCGCAATAAACAAAAACAGAAAAGAATGAGTAAACCCTCTGTGAGCCAGCAGATCGGATGCCGTATCTATCCAGAAAGAAGCTACAAAATCAATATCCGGAATGCTTTGGGCAAGGGCACCCCAGATCATAGCTCGCTTGCCTAACTTTTTACCTGCAAAAGCCTCACCCATACAGGCACCGAGGGCAATATGTGTAATACTATCCATAAGGGCGGAAAAGTACTAAAGTGGAAGGAAATAAAAAATGATGGGGTTGCATAAAATAAGAGAGCCGACCTAGGTCGGCTCTCAGCGGAATTTCATCGATATTTAGGCTATTTTAATTTCATTAATCGCATCACTTTACGCTGTTCACCTTGAATCAATTCAGCGAAATAGATACACTGATTGACTGATCTTCGGATTTCCTGAAAATGTCAGTACCCCATTATTCTGCCAACCGGTGTATGAAGCAATGGAGGTAGTCGCAGCAGGCGTACCCATATTTTCAGAGAAAATAGTGGTTTGCACTGTAGCAACAGAAAGGATCGTTGATAACATGAAAATACCTGTAAGTAATTTCTGTCCAATGATTTGACATAAGCATAAAGGCTTTGAAGAAAGAGTACTCATTCTCATAATAAATTTTTTTATGATCAATAGCTAATCGATTTGCAGCGATCAACTACAACACAAATACATAAGTTTATTGGATCAAGCAGGCAATCAGAGGTATTGGCAATGCAAAGTATAAAAAGGTTAACGTGGAAACTTAAAGGTAAAAAATTGTTTTTGCCGGTACGGTATGATTGGCAAATATAGGTAATTGAATTTACAAAATGAAATGCCTGTATCTGAAACCATATTCAAGACACTACATTTCTATATATAGACAGGAAACTTGACAAATTTATTTACAATAATAAAAATTAATGAAACTTACTTTTATCATCACTCATAGAAGTTGGAAATCCAAAATGTCCATACCCCGGTCCGTTAGGACCAAACCAGAAAACAGTTTCATTTGCAGCACATCCTACAAATTTATACCACTGAAACTCTGTGGAGTGAGTGACCATCTTGGCAGGATACGACGTCTTCATAAACAAATCATTCAGCATGGCGTGAACTGATGGAAAAATTTTATCCGTCCAAAATTCATTCCGATTATCCATATAATCTTTATAGTATGATTCAATTTCATCACGTGTTTTACCAATGTTTTCTCCTGCCCTATTTCTTTGAGCAAAGTGAAGGCTATGAGTAAAGGAAGACGTATCTGGTAGCATCTCACCATTGGGGCCGGCCGGAACAATGTTCATAATATCATAATCAGCATGAATCGCTTTTCTATTTTGCAATACGAGTCCATTGACCCTTTCACTACCACCCTCAATAACAACGAATTCTTTTTGAAGACCGAAAAGATCAAAATTAATTTTTGTCCAGTCGTGAATATTTTTCTGAGAATTATTTAGTTTTATTGTCTCTAAATTATTAACAACCCTATCGTGTTTTAAAAATTTTTCCCATTTGATTGTACTTCTGGGAACTTCTACTGTGCCATCAGGCCTCCGAACGGGATTTAATTGATCAAGAAATGCAGTAGGGCAAATTTTCGGACTCACTACCAATCCACATAACGGATGTTTAACATTATCTACAGTTTTGGCTGATACATAGGCTTCCTTGGAAACGCAGTTGGGATTGCCTACCCATTGTGTTGAGAGTTCATTAAATTCTCTTACGCCAATCCATATTCTAAATTTTGCGGCGACTACAAAAAAAACATTCTTATGTTCAGGAATCATAATTTTTTGCTATTAAATAATTATCCGACGCAGAAACATTACTATTTATCTCGACTTTGCGGGTGTTTTTCTCACATGAGAGGTTCCCTTGGCAGAAGCCTCCTTCATATGAATCACAACGGCTACTTTTTGCTGCATTTTAGGATCCAATTTGGGCATAATAGCATTCAACTGATCTGTGGGCATAGCAGCAAACCCTCCGCCTGCTTGTGTATCACCAATCAACACAGTAGGGCATCCCACAGCAATCACACCGCCATGGGCACATTGATCTCCCATACGGGCAGCAGGCTTTCCACCAATAAACACTCCGGTACTCCCTAAAATAATCGTATCAGGAGGTCCGACGCAAGTACACATATCTCCCATTACCGCTGCCGGCTGACCACCAATAAGAACCGTTACACAACCCGGTCCCGTAATAGGCCCTCCTACATGTGGAATAGGGGGCAGTCCGGGTGTTACCATCGGACAAGTATGCATGTCTCCTATTCTGGCTGCTGGTTTAGACATTTTAATTAAAAATAAAAAAAATTAAATAATGAATCATGGTGAACTCGTTTACGTTTACCAAACTTACAAGGATCTAATACCCCTTAAGTTCTATCCTGAAATTTACACCCATTGCAGATTTTTCCTCAAGCTTCACTTTCAGATCCCGACACAAACCCTCCCATTCTTCCAGATCGGAAATATTTTTTGCCGGTACGATGATAATATCAAGCGTATTGATCAGTCCCTCATTCGGCAAACTGCTTACATGCACGCCTTTTTCAACGCGTATACTTTTTATTTTACCGGCTAACTCCCTATTACAGAAGCTTTTTACATCTTCGGGAGTTACAATTCTTCCTCTCGATATAAGCGTATTCTTATACACATTAAGCACTTCTGTATTTTTTAAACGGTCTGCCCCACCGATTGTAGTTGTTAATAATACAATACTACCTCTCAATAAATCAGCACCTTCATATAATTCCATTTTGGTACCACTTCTGATCATATTCGCCATTTCTCCATTGGTAGTCCAATATTCAACAAAAACATGATCCCCCTCAACCCGGGGATTTACTAAAAGATAGGTGAGCGATTTACTAAGCAAAGAAATATTCTGTTTTATTTTTTGCTCGATTAATGCAATATTTTGATTAAGCTCTTTAATAATTGAAGCAACGAAATCCTGTCCTATCGCAGCAAAGGCCCTACCCTCATCCCTTAATAATTCTAAAAGATAATTCATGTACTCTACCGCATTACGACTATCAAATCTCTCTACCTCACCCGTAGTCAATGAATAGGTTCCTGTCATTTGTATTTCTTTGATATCATCAAAAGGACTATTCGTATATCTGTTTTCTTCTTCACTTGAACCATAGGAGCCTTGCACCGAGTATACAGAAAGAAATTGCTCATCTGATAACAGCGGAATGATATTGAAATTATTTTGCAAACGATAACGAATTTCATTCAGATGGCGATTCATTACAGGAAAACAATTGACTGAAACCGTTAAGTCATCTAGTACCGATTCATCAAAATCTGGCAAGAAAACTGCTTTCAGCCAAACCAATTCTTTCTGAAACTGTGCCAGCTCATTTTCAGAAAATATATTTTCAAACGATGACGGATAGCGCTCTTTTATCAGTTTTTTTTCGGGTGAGCGTGTAATCGTGATAAACTGGTTTTTATAGTACTGATTAATTTGTCGCTCAATGGTTTGATTAATGTCAAACTCATCAAAACCTACATAAGATTCCAGAACAGAGGCTTTGGTATCAGCATCCCACAGTCCTTCCTCTGTAGCCAGAAGCTCATCCTGAAAACTTAATTTGGCATAATGTATCAGCGGAAAAAGGCCAGATTTATTCGCATGGTTTTTCAAGTCAAAGAAAAAAGAAAGTCCGGAAATATCCTGAGGTAATTTTTTGTATTCAATTCCTATCCAAATCGTTCTTGGGGCAAATTTATTTTTTGATTTTGGCGTAAGAAAAACTTCTTTAGACTGCAATTCATTCATTGTATATACGTGCGAACCGGATGCTACTATTTTGATATCCGCATCTGTAACAGAATATTTGCCTGCAGGAGAAAAGAACACATCCAGATTGGAATCCAGAGGGCCATTTGATTTCGATGCAATTTTCTTATGATAAAAAAATTGCATCCTTTTGTGCACCCAGCTATCTGATTCGGTAGATCGCGCGTGCATGATTGTATGTGCCGGCCTAGGTGCCGTATATACTTCCGGCGTCAGCAATCTTGCCAATTTCTCAAGCATACGCTCCTGCACGGAATGTATTTCATTGCTGATACGATACATCTCAACAGCACAAGCCTCAATGAGTAATCTCACCAATGGATCGAAATTGTCAATGTCTGTATCATTATACCCCCAATAACGGGCAGCATTTCTGAACATTCTTGCTGCAATAACTTCTTTATTCAATATATTTTTTTCTGATTCGTTCATAGGTTTATTCAAGCGATAAAGGGCTCAGAAATATTTTAGTATTAAAAGGAAAAGATTCCCCTGTTTCAGAAATAGTGCCTTTCACAAAAATGGAAAGTAACTTCTTAACAGATTTTTCATTTTTCAGCCCAAAAACATTTTCATCCTGGGCTACTTCAATTTGAACATCGATATCATATAGCCTCGTTTCATGTTTTTCTACAGACACCTGTACTGATTTTCTGATTTTTTCCGTCCACATACTTTCATTAACCACTATTTCAAAATCCATATCCCATAATTCACATCCATAACTGGTATCAAACCGGTGTTCATTGAATTTAGAAGTAATAATTAAAAAAATATTTTGGGCAATTGACTTTTTTAAATCACAGGTGGGCAGATCAGTATTACGCTTCATCAATCTGCGAAACTGAAGGGGCATTTCGTAATAACTCTTTAGCATAAAAGTTTACTGTTATCAATTAATTTTTACAATGGCTGCTTTTACGCTGGCTAATTTACCCCCGTCAATCTCTAATTGAGCACTGGAAGAAACTTTTGTGTTGACAGAACCGGCAATATCCACCTGTGAGCCAGTTACCTGTAATTTTTTAGAAGATTCAATATTAATGTCTGGAGATTTTAAATCAAATTTTTCAGAGGCATCAATAGATACTTTCTTGCCTTTAATTTCAATATTATTGGATTTAACAACAACAGAATTGCTGGAGTTCACTACAATATCTTTGGACGATTTTATATTGATAACCCCTTTATCATTTTTGATGGATATAGCAATCATATTTTGATCATCCGTTTTCACGATGATTTCCTGCTCCTTGCTATCTCCTTTATCTTTAAAAAGAATAGTACTGCCACTTCTGGTTCGGATAGATTTAATATGATTATCTGAATTTTCCGATGAACTGATTGCCTTTCCATGAGGTACACTACCCATTACAAAAGGTCTGTCGGGATCATTCTGAGAAAAACCTACCAGAACATAATCATTTACTTCCGGAGTGAAGAAAAAGCCACGGTTTTTTCCCCCATCGGATAAAGTACCTGCATGCATACTCATCACTCTGATCCACGGTGTGGTTTCTTTATCTTTTTGCCATAGGAACTGAACCTGCACTCGACCCAAGTTCTCGGGATCATCATTATGCTTAACAACAGCTAACTGAGGCTCCGCAACGGGAGTTGCGAAATTAAAATTTGGCAACACTTCTACATTGGCAGGAATGCCTTCAAAAAAGTTTTTATACGAACCTGTACCACTGACAGTATGTGATATTTTTGTTACAATAAATTTACCGAAATCCTCTTCAGTGGTATTCCCATTTCCTTGCATTTTGGTAGCTACAATATTTGCCGTCATCCCTAAACGGAGATAGGGGGAGTCTGAAGCAGAACTTAAAACAACCAGGTTGGCGGCCCGGGCTGCAAGCTCAACTTTTACGGACTGATCCAACTCGCTTCTTGTGGATGCCTTCTTTTCCGCATGACTGATGATATCTTCATTAAATATTTCCTTTGAAATTTTTAAAGCATGATTGCCGAAACTATCCAATCCGGAAACATTTTGAGCCCCTGAATTTGAAACAAACTTTTCATCATTCTTAGATGAATAGTCTACCTGCGAAAAATTCAAGGGAGCGACTTTTAAATTTAGATTTAAGTCGGATATATGATCGGGGTACTTTAAATTTATGGAACCTAATTCACTATTGTCTGGCTTTCCAAAATAGAGTGTAGTTCCATGATAAAAAAACCACTCTCCATAATCGGCAGCCATTCGTTTTAAAAAATTAAAGGCTGTTTCCCGATATTGAACGACATAGGGAATCGTTACTCCTGATTTAGGATTTATTTTTACCCTAAGGACATTATCCGGTAATGTTCCTATGGCTTTTTCTGCAATTTGCTTGAGATTCAATTGGCTGTACGATGCATTATGTTCTCCTTTTTCCAACATAAAAGTAGGACTGTACCCTCTGAAAATAATATCCCCCGCCGATCCCAAGTCATTAACAGATGATATTTCTGTAATGATTCCGCTGAATTTATTATCAGGTTGACTTCTGTTCCCTTTTTCTTTTAGCAAAATAGTAATCCCTTTACCCAAATAGCTTTTTGACTTATTAATTAATATATCATT
>CAZZJD010000080.1:0-7337 GCA_964654305.1 uncultured Chitinophagaceae bacterium | reverse complement strand
GAATGGATGCATCATCATCAGCTACAAAAGATTCGGATTCTCCGAGTTGTTCTATGGCTTGTTCCGGCGCACGATCAGGTATATCCTGAGCGGAGAGCATAACAAACAGCAAGTGCAAGACAATCATGAAGAGATATTGATGTTTATTAATCATCATTGTGATTTCTCGTTTTTTCTTTTGCAGAAAATATACATTGCAAACCGGGTGTAAATCCTAAATGAGGATGATAAGCAAAAAGGATATCGATCCATGTTTTTCGCCAACATATGCCGACGCCTATGATAGGTTGTGTTGTAGAGGTGTTCCAACCCATGCGCACACGAAATCCTTCTTCAAAAGCATATAACAAAACAATACTCCCTGAAATTTCTTTGTGGGTTTCCTTGATCCAATCGCTCATCATGTATAAACGGGATGAGGCTTCATATCCAAAACCCATTCTGAAGGACTGTGTAAGATTCGCTTCATCTTTATGAATTTTATTACTTGTGGAACGACTAAATGAAAATCCAGAACAGATCTTATCTGAAAGCTGATAGGTTACCCCCGCCTCGGCCCAGAGGGCCGAGGCTTGCACATAGCCAGGCACATTCAAGCCATAATATCTGAATCGTACACCCGCATCCATCCTGTCCCCCAACCTCCTCCCATATAGTACTCCAATCGCCCACTCATTCATCAAAGAAGACCCCACATAATCCAATTGCAAGCCCACACCGGATGATCCCATTGGAATTGCAACCACACCACTAAATTGCTGAAGTCCCTCCAACAAAAACTTACGCTCACCGTATATCCCCGCCGAATAATATCGCGTATCCGCGACTGAAGCAGGATTGCATAGAACACCCAAAACATTGTAATTCGATCGGCTATATCCAACTCCCCCTATTACTGACGACAATAATGGATCCGGCAGTTGCTGCGCAGAGAGATTTAGCACAAAAAAGCATAATATAAATGAGACCAGGCGTTGCATAGATTAGCTTAAAAATAGTTAGCCCCATAAAGTTCAGATCTGTTTTAAATAAAATCCTCATTTAAACGATTATTTGCGTTTAAAAACGGCTCGTGTGAAGTAATTTTACAACATGCAATTACTCGAAGGAAAAAAAGCATCCGACGCGATCCTACAAAAAATAAAAGTACAAACGGATAAAGCTATTCAATCAGGGCATCGAAAACCTCATCTGGCCGCTATTCTCATTGGTAAAAACGGGGCCAGTGAAACCTACGTCGCTTCTAAAGTAAAAACCTGTACCCAAATCGGTTTCGATTCTACCCTCATCCGATTGGAAGAAAATATTTCTGAAGCCGAACTGCTGAAGAAAATTGATGAATTAAACCTAAATATTTCTATCGATGGTATTCTGGTTCAATTGCCTCTACCCAAACATATTTCAGAAGAAAAAATTATCCATGCCATCACCCCCTCAAAAGATGTAGATGGTTTTCATCCGTATAATGTAGGCATGATGACTAGCGGTACGCCAACATTCATTCCGGCAACCCCCTATGGCATTTTATTAATGCTTGAACATTATCAGATTCCAACAAAAGGAAAGCATGCCGTTGTGATTGGAAGAAGTCATATCGTTGGCACACCCATGAGCATATTACTAAGCCGCAAAGGATATCCCGGCGACTGTACCGTTACACTATGTCATTCAGCTACAGAAAATCTCAAAGAAATCTGTTTACAGGCAGATATACTGATTGCCGCATTAGGCAAAACGGAATTTGTAACTGCTGATATGATAAAGCCAGGTGCGGTTGTAATTGATGTTGGCATCACACGCATTCCGGATGCTTCCAAAAAATCAGGTTTCACGATTAAAGGAGATGTAAATTTTGATGAAGTAGCTCCCATTTCAAGTGCCATCACTCCTGTACCGGGTGGTGTTGGCCTTATGACCATTGCGGGACTGATGATGAATACCTGGAATGCCTATCTAAAACATATCGCACAATAATTCGTTTTAATTACATCATGCATACACAATCATTACCTGTCATGGAATCCTTTTACACCCTACAGGGCGAAGGTTATCATCAGGGAAAAGCTGCATATTTCATTCGTCTAGGCGGTTGCGATGTAGGATGTGTTTGGTGTGACGTAAAAGAAAGCTGGGACGCAGATATTCATCCGAAATATTCTATTGAGCAGATCGTGGACACGGCGGTCAATTCCGTTCCTGAAGGAAAAGAAAAAATTGCCGTCATTACAGGGGGAGAGCCATTAATGCATGATCTCTCTGCGCTTACTCTGTCCTTGCAACAACGTGAATTCAAAACACATATTGAAACCTCAGGTGCGCATCCATTAAGCGGTGTATGGGACTGGGTTTGTCTTTCCCCTAAAAAATTCAAGGCACCGTTACCCAATATCCTCCCTCTTGTAAATGAATTGAAAGTAGTTGTATTTAATAAATCAGATTTCGATTGGGCAGAGTCATTTGTAACTCAACTTCATCCGGATTGCAAATTATATCTCCAACCCGAGTGGGATAAAAAAGAAGTCGTTATGCCTTTCATTATCGATTATATTCAGCAACATCCTAAATGGAGATTGAGTCTGCAAATTCATAAATATATTGGAGTGCCTTAATGTTGAAGGTTGTTAGTTGTTAGTTAAAAATATCTGGACTTTACCGTCTTGCTCGTATATTGTAACCTATATGAAATACTTAATACTTGTTTTTTTTCTATTACATAATGCAATTGCATTTTCGCAATGGTATAACCCTGAAAATATTTCCAAAAAGCTTGGATACAAATACGGCATAGCGCTGAATGAATCTCAACTCAAGAATTACGATAAAGCGCTGGCTCTGCTAGACGAATGCATAGATGATGATCCTAAATTCATAGACGCCTGGTTGAGTAAAGCAGGTATTTTCGCTGACCAAAAAAAATATACTGCATCCGCTCAGGCCTATGAGAAAGGAATTTTGCTGGATACCGCTTATGGGTTTAATTTTCTTTTGCCCTATTCCATTTCCCTTGCTGGTAGCGGACGCTTTAATGAGGCACTTTTTGCAATCAATAAATTACTGGCCAAACCCAATTTGTCTGAACGATTTAAAAAAAGCGCTTTCTTCAGAAAAAAAAGTTTTGAGTTTGCTATTCAGTTTGCGAATGAACATAAAAATGATAAATATGTATTCACTCCACAAAATCTGGGCAACAATATCAACAGCATACACTCAGAATATTTCCCCTCTTTAACGATCGATGGCAGCCAACTGGTATTTACGCGTCGCGTCAAGAATAATGAAGATTTTTTTGTCAGCACAAAAACCAAAAATTTTTGGGACACCGCTATCTCAATGCCCGGAAATGTTAATAGTTTACAGAATGAGGGTGCACAAAATATTTCTCAGGATGGGAAAATGCTAGTATACACAGCTTGTAACAGAGAAGATGGAGAAGGCAGTTGTGACCTCTACGTTTCCTATCTTATGAAAGATAAGTGGAGCGAAGGACAAAATATGGGAAGGAATATCAACACCGATCAATGGGAAAGTCAGCCTTGCCTCTCTCCTGATAAACGATCTCTATACTTTGCAGCCCGTTTACCAGAAGGATACGGTGGAAGCGATTTGTATGTAAGTCATTTACAACCTAATGGCAAGTGGGGCTTACCAGTCAATATGGGTCCAGAGATAAATACCGTTGGTGACGAAAGTAGTCCCTTCATCCACGCAGATAATCTGACATTTTATTTTACCAGCAATGGTCATCAGGGATATGGCGGAACCGATCTATTTTTAATGCGCAGAAATACTGAAGGGAGATGGGGGTTGGTTCAAAATCTAGGCTATCCGATTAATACCATCAACGATGAAGGGACGCTGATTGTTTCAGCAGATGGCAGCACAGCATATTATGCCAGCGATCGATCGGACAGCAAAGGCGGGCTAGATATCTATCAGTTTGAACTCCCGATGTATGCAAGACCCCTTCTTACCTATTGGGTTAGTGGTAGGGTATACGATAAAAAAAATATGGATGGACTTCCTGCTATTATTGAATTGATCGAATTAAACACTGGCAATCTGGTCTCTAAATTGCAGACCAATGATGATGGAACTTATTTGGTGCCATTACCTTCCGGGAAAAATTATGCATTTAATGTAGCAAGAAAGGGTTATTTATTTTATTCATCATCTTTCTTTCTCGAGCAATCTGCTAAAAATAATATTTATCAAAAAGATATCCCATTGATTCCGATAGAAGCAGGTTCCAAAATTGTATTAGAAAATATTTTTTTCAACACCGGTTCTGCCGAATTACTACCTGCTTCCACCATTGAGCTTGAAAAAGTAATTCTATTACTGAGCGAAAATCAAACACTTCGCATTGAAATCATCGGCCATACCGATAATGTAGGTAAAGATTCGGACAACTTAAAATTATCGAATAATCGCGCTAAAGCAGTAGTAGATTTTCTAATCAGCAAAGGAGTGGCTTCGCGCAGACTGAATGCAAAAGGTCTGGGAGCATCACAACCCGTGACGACCAATGATACGGAGGAAGGAAGAGCTCACAACAGAAGAACAGAATTGAAAGTGATAGCAAAAGAATAAGTAATTTTACAGGATATTTTTTGCTGACCTAATAAAACGCTAACTATGACACCCTCTAACGAGTTATTGTATCAACTCGCATTACCAGAAGTTCCGCAAATCGGTCCTGTACAGGCTAGATTACTCATGGAGCATTTTGAAAATGCCGAAGCAGTCTTTAAAGCTAAAAAATCTATCCTGGAAAAAATTGAAGGGATCGGTGAGATAAGAGCGTCTGCCATCAAATCTTTTCATAAATTCTGCATATGTGAAAAAGAAATTTCGTTTATAGAAAAATATAAAATCAAGGTATTATTTATAAAAGACAAATCCTATCCTCAAAAGCTCCTCAACTGCTATGATCCCCCAACCATTTTATACTACAAAGGAGAGGCCGATCTAAATTGTAGTAAAACCATTGCCATCATCGGCACTAGAAATCATACTGACTACGGCAAACATTTAACACAACAACTGATTCAGGACCTTGCACCTTATGATCCTTTAATCATTAGCGGATTAGCCGCCGGTATTGATGCCCTGGCCCATAAACATTGTCTGCATTTTCAGCTTCCAACTATCGGTGTATTGGGCCATGGACTGGATACCATCTATCCCCATCATCATAAAAATCTCGCCAAAGAAATGCTTCTTCATAAAGGAGGCTTGCTGACTGAATTCAAAAGCGGCACGACACCTGATAAACATAATTTTCCCAATCGAAACCGCATCGTAGCCGGAATGGCAGATGCCGTAGTGGTTATTGAAACCGCAACTAAAGGCGGGAGTATGATTACGGCTCGTTTGGCATTTGATTATAATCGAGACCTGTTCGCTTTTCCAGGCAAAACTACAGACGCCAAAAGTGAAGGATGTAATAAGTTAATACAAGAACAAAAAGCTCAATTAATTTTCAGTGCCAGAGACATCATCGAACTTATGGGCTGGGACACAAAGCCAACGCAATTAAATATTCAGAAAAAGATATTCGAAGAATTAGCGCCCAATGAAAATATCATTGTAGAAGCGCTTCAGCAATCCTCTGAAATGCATGTAGATCAAATACAAATGACAACAAAGCTAAGTGGAAGTACACTCGCTGCCACCCTACTTCAGCTGGAATTGAAGGGGATCATGAAACAATTACCCGGAAAAATATTTTCACTAACATAGTATTTGGAAAATATCCTCGTTCTCAACTACCTTTGCACATGGCAAGAATAAATTCCCGCTCTCAACAAGCAATTCTCAATAAATTTTATGGTGAAGGATTAACCTTTGATGATGTCCTATTAATGCCTGCTTATTCGCAAGTATTACCCAGAGAAACAGATATATCTACCCAACTTACTCGAAATATCCGCCTGAATATTCCGATGCTTTCTGCAGCTATGGATACTGTAACGGAAGCGGGTCTTGCTATTGCCCTGGCAAGAGAAGGTGGACTCGGAATCCTGCATAAAAATATGAGTATTGAAGATCAGGCAGCACAGGTGCGGAAAGTAAAAAGAAGCGAAAGCGGTTTGATTATAGACCCGATTGTATTACTTGAAAATGCCACAATTGGTGAAGCATTATCGCTCATGAAAGAAAATAAGATCGGAGGGATTCCCGTTGTAGATAAAAATAAAAAACTAGTTGGCATACTTACGAATCGTGATTTAAGATTCGAAACCAATGTGAAAAGAAAAGTGAGCGAAGTGATGACCTCACAAAATCTGATCACTGCTCCGGAAGGCACTGATCTCAAAAAAGCAAAAACCATTTTAAGTAAACATAAAATTGAAAAGCTTCCTGTTATTAAAAAAGACGGCACGCTGATTGGTCTAATAACTTACAGAGATATTCTGCAATTACAAAGCCATCCCAATGCCGTAAAAGATAGTTTTGGGCGGTTATTGGTAGGTGCGGCATTAGGCATCACTCCTGATCTTTTTGACAGAGCGACTGCACTGCAGGAAGTTGGTGTTGATATTGTAACGCTTGACAGCGCACATGGACATAGTAAAGGAGTGATGGATGCTTTACGTGCATTAAAAAAGCAATTCAAAAAACTGGAAGTCATTGCGGGTAATGCAGGTACGGCTGATGGTGCTAAAGCACTGGCAGAAGCAGGTGCGGATGCGATTAAAATTGGCATCGGACCTGGCTCAATTTGTACAACCCGTATTGTAGCAGGAACCGGTGTACCCCAACTTACAGCTGTAATGGAAGCCGCACATGCATTAAAATCAAAAGGTGTTTCAGTTATTGCAGACGGAGGTATCCGGTATACAGGCGATATGGTAAAAGCACTCGCCGCCGGGGCTTCAACTGTAATGATGGGTAGCGTATTTGCTGGCACCGAAGAGAGTCCGGGTGAAACCATCATATATGAAGGCCGTAAGTTCAAACAATATAGAGGCATGGGCTCAATTGGCGCCATGAAGAAAGGGAGCGGAGATCGTTATTTTCAGGACGTAGAAGAAGGTATTAAAAAATTAGTGCCGGAAGGAATTGAAGGAAGAGTAGCATACAAAGGAAGTGTTTCTGAAATCGTTCATCAATACACTGGTGGATTAAGAGCAGGTATGGGATATTGTGGTGCGAAAAACATAAAAGAACTACAGCAGGCTAAATTTGTGAAGATCACCAGCGCGGGCATGAAAGAAAGTCATGCTCACGATGTAGAGATCACCAAAGAGAGTCCAAACTATTCGAGATAAAGCTTTAAAAATCGCTTGCGCGCGCATAATTAAATTGAGCCTAATGCAAAGACTCAAAAATTC
>CAZZJD010000079.1:0-7384 GCA_964654305.1 uncultured Chitinophagaceae bacterium | reverse complement strand
TACATCCCACCCTTCATTCATAAAGCTTTGAATGAGGGGAATACAGCGGGCGGCGTGACCTAAACCCCAGTCGAGTGGTGCAAATAAAACTTTAGGCATGAAAAATTAAGATTGAAAAGTACGATTTATTTCAAAGGAAGAATTAATTTTAGATAAAGTAATAATTCTCGCTATACTATGCAAAGAGTAAAACATTATGCTGCGATTCTTGTTTTTATACTGACTACGCTTTTTCTTTTTCAAAGTTGTGCAGTTTTTAAAAAGAATGGGTGCGGCTGTCCGAATAAAAAAGGTATGACAGGATATTGATATGTATCAACTGGCCAATCATAAATATGAAGTTTTGATCGCGCAGGCATATGCAGGTGCCCCTATCTCTCATATTGAGATGAATGAACTTTGTGTAATGCTCGATAAGGTATTTGATATATCGTCTGTTGCATCTTCTTATGCTGTGGCTGATTTACATCAATATAAAATGCGAATGGAAGAGGGCCTTGTAAAAAAAGCGCTGACCAGAAGAGATAAAAAGCACTTTGAATTTTTCCTAGCAAAGAATTAATGAGAAATACTGTTTTCCCTAGGTTATTGTCTGTGAATTTCAAATCTATAACCTACAATTGATAACCCGAAAAATTAAAGGTATTTCTCACCCTTTTTCCGTTTTACTTCCGCAACATATTCTTTGATTTCTTGCTCTTTATCTTTCTTGCAGATAAGCAGAACATCAGGCGTATCAACTACTATAAAATCTTCAAGGCCCTGTAGTAATACTAATTTCTGATCTGAGGCATGCACCACATTTTTGGTAGCATCAATAATCAAGACATTTTTTCCTGCCACTGCATTTTCAAAATAATCTTTTTCCATGTTATCGTAAGCGGAGTTCCAAGTGCCCAGATCACTCCATCCGAAAGCGGAAGGAACCACATATACATTGTTGGCCTTTTCAAGAATGCCATAGTCGATGGAGATGTTTGTGCATTGCGGATAGATTCGTTCTATTGCAGCTTGTTCTTCATCGGTATGTAACTTGTCTTTTTCGGCTACAAACAGCTCATTGATTTCCGGCATATGTTTTTCAAATGCCTGTAATAGTGTACGAAGTTTCCAAACGAAGATGCCTGCATTCCAGAGGAAGTCGCCGCTGGCTATAAAAGTTTTAGCAAGATCAAGATTCGGTTTTTCTGTGAAAGTTTTGACTTTATATATGTTGTCTGCCACAGGTAAGGTATCATGCTGAATATATCCGTATCCTGTATTCGGATAGGTTGGTTTGATACCTAAGGTAACCAGCGCATTAATATTACTTACGAAATCAAATGCATGAAGACAGATATTTTCAAACTCTGGAGCATCCAGAATCAGATGATCCGCAGGGGCGCAGATGAGCAATGCTTCCGGGTCAATCTTCTCAAGTTTATGTGAAATATAGGCAACGCAAGGGGCTGTGTTTTTTCTTGAGGGCTCATTAAGAATATTTCCTATGGGCAGTTCAGGTAGTTGCTTTGCTACGATGGAGCTGTATTCGGCAGAGGTTACGACGAAAATATTTTCTGCTGGAATGAATTTACGGTATCGGTCGTAGGTACTTTGAATCAGGGTGCGACCGGTATGAAGGATATCCAGAAATTGTTTGGGATAAGCGGTACGGCTCATTGGCCAGAAACGGCTTCCAATTCCTCCTGCCATGATGGCTACATAGTGATGTGCGTTCATTCTTAAATATATTTCAGTCAAACAACTACTTGATATGTTGTTTGTTTTTATTTAGTGAGTTATTATACAAACTTTCAACAGTAAATATCATTTCCCAATTCTTCCCCCACACCAGATTCCCTTCTTCAATTTTAAATTTCATAAACTCGCTCATATCGAGATATTTTTTACATACAGGATTTGATTTAAGCGTAGATAAAAAATCAATTAACTGCTTTTTTTTATCATCAAAAAGAAGTTCGATTTTATAATCCTTTAAATATGTAGCGCTCACTAATCTCATTTTAAGCTTACTTGATTCTTTTCGTAATTTTTCTGCATTTGGGGGATTTGTGTAATACAAAAAAATCGTGCCATTTAGCAGTTATTTGTTTGTGATATTTTTGTATGAAGGCCACGCTTTCTTTATGTTTTTTTTCATTTAGCGGATTTCTTGTTTTTGTTTTTAATATTTTTATCAAAACTCCATTTTCATATTCTAGTACATATTTATTCACTTCATCACCTGATTTTACATGTACATGAACAGGTAGATGGTAATTGGAGTAGAATAGAAAAATAAGTCCAAAATATTCATAAATTTTAGGCATAGGTGTTTTTATATAGTTAGAAAGAGCAAATTTATTGTTTTTCCAAACCCTGTCCAACGATAATTCATATTCATAGCCAATGGTTTGAACTCCCGGCTATGGGAAATATTCTTTATATTACTATTCAAATGAAAATAATATGTCTATTGCATTAATAACGGGAGCATCATCCGGTTTAGGGTGGGAGTTTGCCAAAATACATGCCGCGACAGGTGGGGATCTCATTCTTGTTGCGCGCAATATCGGTCAGTTGGAAAAGTTGAAGTCAATCATTCAAAAGGACCATCCTGTTCAAATCCATCTCATTCAAAAAGATCTTTCAGAATCTGACTCGGCTGAGGAATTATATTCACAAGTCAAGACGCAATCATGGGAGGTCGACATCCTGATCAATAATGCCGGCTTTGGGTATTACGGGATGTTTATGGAGGCTCCGTTGCAAAAAGATGATGAAATGATGCAGTTGAATATGCTTACGCTGACCAAACTCACCAAATTATTTGCAGGAGATATGGTTAAAATGGGTAAAGGGCGTATCATGAATGTTGCCTCAACGGCGGCATTTCAGCCCGGACCTACCATGGCAGTTTATTGTGCAACCAAAGCTTTTGTACTTCATTTTTCGGAGGCAATATCGAATGAACTTGAAGGAACGGGTGTTACAGTTACTGCTTTTTGTCCGGGAGCTACTGCAAGCGGTTTTCAGGCAGTGGCAGGCATGCAAGAAAGCTTGCTGGTAAAAGATAAAAGGTTGCCTTCATCTTTTGAGGCAGCCAGCTATGGATATAAGGCCATGATGAAGGGGCAAGTTGTTGCCATTCATGGAGTTATGAATTATCTAATGGCCAACGGGGTTCGATTTACGCCCCGCAATGTCGTGCTTAAAGTAGCACGGTGGGTGATGAGGAAATAAGATGAGTTTGTAAAGTTTATGAAGTTTGTAAAGTGAAAAGAAATTATCGAGGCGTACTCTGAAAATATTCTTCCCAAACATTTTAACATAAAAGAATGTTCTTTTTCAAGGCGGTTGGACAGACTTTGATTAAATTTGTCACCCTTTCAAAACAGGTTCTTTTTTAAAAGAACGCATCAAAAGTGAACTAACTACTGACTGCCGGGAATTTGTTTGAACGAACTAAAGAGGAGAATAAGTAATGAATCAAGTCAAGAATAAAACGACCACCAAAAAGAAAACGGAAAAAACTGGCACAAAATCCGAAAAATCAGCACCCAAATCTGCTGAAAACAACTATTTATATGAGGCGCTCCATCAATATTTTGGATTTGACGCTTTCAAGGGTACACAGGAAGCTGTGATCTCAAATCTACTTTCTGGTAAGGATACTTTTGTAATCATGCCAACCGGAGGAGGAAAGAGTTTGTGTTATCAATTGCCGGCTCTTGTTAGTGAGGGGGTGGCCATCATTGTAAGTCCGCTCATCGCCCTCATGAAAAACCAGGTAGATCTCGTAAGAAGTTACAGCAGCAGAGATAATGTGGCGCATTTCCTTAATTCAACCTTATCGAAAAAAGAAATCAAAGAAGTACAATCGGATCTCAGTGAAGGCCATACCAAAATGTTGTATGTGGCACCTGAGACGATGACCAAGGAAGATAATATTGAGTTCTTTTCTTCTCTGAAAATTTCATTTTTTGCGGTAGATGAAGCGCATTGTATTAGTGAGTGGGGGCATGATTTCCGTCCCGAGTATCGACGCCTGCGTGAGATGATGGATCAGATTAATGATAAGATCCCCGTCATCGCTCTGACAGCTACGGCAACGCCCAAAGTGCAGAGTGATATTGTTAAGAATTTAGGCTTGCGCAATCCGGATATTTTCATCTCTTCCTTTAATCGTAACAACCTGTATTATGAAATACAGCCTAAAGTGAAGAAAGAGCAGACTATCAAAAGTATTGTCAAATTCATTTCGCAGAATAAAGGAAAGAGCGGTATTATTTATACCTTAAACCGCAAGACCACCGAAGAGCTTGCCGATATGTTGATGGCAAATGGCATTAAGGCCGTGGCCTATCATGCAGGGTTGGATAGTAAATTGAGAGCGAACCGACAGGATCAGTTTTTGAATGAAGATGTTCAGGTAATTGTAGCGACGATTGCATTTGGTATGGGAATCGACAAGCCGGATATCCGTTTTGTGATTCATTTTAATATTCCGAAAAGTATTGAGAATTATTATCAGGAAACCGGAAGGGCCGGTCGGGATGGCATGGAGGGCAAATGTATTTTGTATTATTCGCATAAAGATGTGAGCAAGCTCGAGCATCTGATGCGTGATAAGCCATTAAGTGAACGCGAAGTAGGCGCGCAGTTGATCGATGAGACCGTATCTTTTGCCGAGAGTTCTGTTTGTCGAAGAAAGATTCTGTTGCATTATTTCGGAGAGGAATATCAGGAAGAAAACTGCGGATTGTGTGACAACTGTCTACATCCTAAAGAAGCTGTAGAAGCGAAAGCTGAAGCAGTGATTGCCTTACAGGCGATCAAAAAACTGGATGAACAGTTTGCAGCGCCATATATAATTCCCATTATTGCAGGCAGACTGACTCCGCAGATCAAAATGTATCGTCATGAGTCTCTACCCATATTCGGTTCAGGTAAGGAGCAACCCGAGCATTACTGGAATTCATTGATCCGACAGTTATTATTGCATGGTTTATTACAGAAGGATATAGAAGAATATGGTGTATTGAAAATTACCAAGGCCGGAGAGGCGTTTTTGAAAAAACCCAAATCCTTCCCTATAGTCTTGAATAATTTATATGAAGATGCCAATGAAGATGATGAAGAGAGTGTGGAAACAGGCGGGGGCAGTGGCACAGCAGTGGATGAGCCATTATTTGAGATGTTGAAAGAACTACGTCAGAAGGAAGCCAAGAAAAAATCATTACCACCTTTTGTGATATTCCTGGAGAATTCATTGCAGGATATGGCTACGTTGTATCCCACGACTCTCGAAGAGCTCGAGAAATGCCAGGGAGTGAGCAAAGGGAAGGCCATGCGATATGGCAAGCCTTTTATTGATATGATTGCAGCTTACGTGGAAGAGAATGATGTGGTGAAGCCGGAGGAGTTTGTGATGAAGTCGGTGGTAAATAAGAGTGGCAATAAAGTATTTCTGATACAGAATATTGATAAAAGAATTCCATTAGAGACGATTGCCAAGAATAAAGGCTGGCGTATGGATGAGATGCTGGAGGAGATGGAGACCATTGCGGCAAGCGGCACTAAATTAAAACTGGATTATGCCATTGATGAATGGTTGGATGAGTACGAGCAGGAGGAGATCATTGATTATTTCAAGACCTGCAGTACTAGTGATTTGAAAATAGCACAAGCAGAGTTGCAGGATGGGGATTACAGTTGGGAGCAGTTGAAGATCATGAGGATCAAGTTTTTGAGTGAGTATGGGATGTGAGAAATCGTTGGTCGTTCATCGTTGGTCGTTGTTCGTTGATCGTTGTTCGCGGGTTTGGTTAGGATGTATCCCCCTTTGGAGAGCTTGTCCCGCCTAAGCGGGAGGGTGAAGGGGAGGACAACTTTTCTAAACTAATACTCCAAATGTGATTTTATTCATGAAATCCCTTAAATTTGCAACCCCTTTTGTTAGGAGGGGAATGGTGCGGTAGCTCAGTCGGTAGAGCAAAGGACTGAAAATCCTTGTGTCGCCGGTTCGATCCCGGCCCACACCACTTAAACGCTTGAATATCAATGAATTATGTTGATTTTCAGGCGTTTTTCTTTTTTGGGAAATGCATATAAATGCATAAAAATGCACCGTTTTAACGACATTTTGACGACATTTTTTCGCCTGATTTCCCACTCCTAAGCTCATTGTATCGCTATGCATTAGTATGCCGTGTTTAGCACTTTTCCCTTTTTCGGGAAGGGTGAAATTTTACACTCTCAAATTAATTAACATGGCAAAAAAGTCACAAAACCCCCGGCTGAACGGTTTCAGCACCAGCTTCATCCTGAGAAGCTCCTATGTTCTCAAAAACGCAGAACATCCCATTGTCCTCAAAATCACTTACCTGGGCGAAAGAAAAGAAATCAATACCGGCTTGTCTTGTCTAGCACAGGAATGGCTGGCAGGTAAGGGAATGCTCAACCCTATGCTTAAAAAAGCAAGTACGATAAACAAAGAACTGATCAATGTTCAGATTCGCTTTGAGGAACTCTTCATGAAAATGAAGCAGGATCTGGGTGATTTTACCCTTGATGAACTCATTGAAAAAGCAAAAGGGAAAGCAACCCCTCCGCAAACCATTCAGGAATACCTGAAGTTGCATTTGGATGATTTAAAGTCAAGGGTAGGGATAGATATTGCTCAGACTACTTATTACAAGTATCGACGCACGGCCAATTATTTTTCTGAATATCTGGCGAAGAAAAAAAGCACGAATCATTTACCGGTAAGCCGGATTGATGATGCATTGCTTGAAGACTTTTTTCTCTTTTTACGAAAGGATAAAAAGAACGCACATAACTCATCTGTCGCACTCATGAATTGTCTGCGTACCATATTAGATAAGCCCGTAAAGGATGGGGTCATACGCGTTAATCCTTTTCTTTCGGTTGAGCTTACCAGAAAACCGGTTATCCGCGATTATCTAACCATGGAAGATATACAAGCGCTTCAGAATTTATCGGGATTGTCAGAAGCGATGGAGCGAAACCGTGATTTGTTTTTATTTGCCTGCTTCACCGGTCTAGCGTATGCTGATATCCGAGATTTACGCAGACATCATATTATTATTGATCCGGATGGAACCAAGCATATTGAGTTTTACAGAAACAAAACTGAAGTGATCAGTTATATACCATTGATCTGTGCGGCTGAAAATATTCTGTTGAAATATTCGCCCACTGCAGACTGCAGAGACTTTCAGTGGAAGATCCCTTGTAATCAGAAGCTGAATTCAACACTCAAGACCATAGCCAAACTTGCCGGTGTACAAAAGAAGCTGTTCATGCATCTGGGCAGGCATACTTTTGCCACCACTGTTACCTTATCGCAGGGGGTATCCATAGAATCTGTGAGCAAGATGCT
>CAZZJD010000078.1:0-7412 GCA_964654305.1 uncultured Chitinophagaceae bacterium | reverse complement strand
TGATGGGATTAATAACTTTCATCACAATAATCGTTATCGCTTTCTCTCGAAGATATATGTCCGGAGATAGAAAAAAAAATGCCTTCTATCAATATGTATCGATAATGTTTTTAAGCATTTGTACTCTAACGAGCGCTAACCACATGGCATTATTCTTAGCTACATGGATATTGAGTAATTACTTTTTAACTCGCCTAATGCAGCATAAAAAAGAATGGCCTGAAGCAGTTGCCTCAGCCAATCTTGCTTTAAAAAATTTCGTTATTGGCTCCATCAGTTTATTATTAGCATTTTCTTTTTTAGCCTCTGAAAGCTTGTTGATTTCAGAAATTAATTTTTCTACCTTACCTTCTTGGAAAGCAACTATAGCGGGATTTTTTATTTTAATTGCAGCGCTGAGTCAATCTGGAATATGGCCATTTCACCGCTGGCTTATAAGCTCACTTAATTCGCCTACACCAGTTTCAGCTTTAATGCATGCTGGTTTGGTCAATGGCGGCGGTTTCTTATTAGCAAGATTTGCTGAATTATATTTTCAGCAATCTTTGTTATTACATTTGATTTTCATTGCCGGAATTTGTACAGCAATTTTGGGGACTTGGTGGAAACTAATGCAAAACGATATAAAGCGAATGTTAGCATGCTCCACAATGGGACAGATGGGATTTATGATAGCTGAGTGTGGATTGGGATTATTCGCAGCAGCGGTTTCTCATTTAATTTGGCATGGCATATTTAAAGCTTATCTATTCTTGAATTCTGGCGGTGGCGCTGGGGAGCACAAATTAACAAGATCTTCAGCCAAATTGACTGATTTTTTAATTGCATCTGTCATAGGTTTATTTGGATTAATGATATTTATATGTGTGAGTGGAAGACCAATACTGCCAAATGATAGTTCTTTGATCATACATCTGTTAGCTTGGATAACATGTAGCCAAGGAGCGCTCAGTTTACTGCAAAGTCAATATCCATGGCCTACGGTCACTGCATTCATTCCAAGTGCTTTGATTGGTGCAATCTATGCGCTTAACTTAGGCATGGTCGAAACTTATCTTGAGCCACTTAAAATTCAACAAGTACAAGCTATCAGCTTCATTCATATCATCGCATTTGGATTTTTATTCTTTACATGGTTGTTGATGATATTTGCGCAGAGCAGTTATGCAAAGGATCAGCATAATTTGCGAAGTGTTTGGCAAAAAAAACTTTATGTAAAGCTTCTCAATGGAAGCCAGCCACATCCTGAAACAGTGACTGCTCACCGTAATCACTATCACTATTAATGTAAGAAATGATATGAGTCTCATGACCGAAAAAATGCAAAAAAAACAAGCCAATTTCTTGAATAGTGATGTATTAAATAAGCAACAGCTTGAAGAACTGAGTCAGGCTGTGCAACTCAGCTGGCAAAATATTGCACCAAGCTGGCCACTAAAAAATCTAATTGCAGTGAATCCCTTAACTGGTTTTGAACATTTGCCGTTTGAGCAAGCCGTCGAAGAATCCAATAGCTTATTTAGGCTAACTGATCTGCCAGGCAAAATGCTAGAAATCAATCGTATTTCTATTAAATGGCTGCAAGCGTTTTATGATCAAGGACAAGCAATTATTAATATGCCAATGCGTGAACAAGGATTGTTACAAGCCATATTAGCGCTGTTACCTTATGATCAAAGTGTAGTAAAAAAAAATAGCCCTCAACAATCATGGTTAAAACAACTTCCAAAAAACGCAGAAGAAGTGCTTCATCAGTGTTTGGTGAACCTAAATATAGAAACGCAAGAATATTCGACATTTATGACACTCATGCTCACAACATTGCCTGGTTGGGCAGCCTATACACAATATCGTTGTCAATGGGCAGACGCTCAAGATTTACATTCAGAGTATCGGGTAAGCCATACTGATTTCCTTGCTTTTAGATTAGTAATTACTTGTCTGATATGGCATGAAGCAAAATCCTTACTTGAATGGCATCAATTGCAAAAAAACCAATGTGCAGATTTTGATTACACTGAGCTTTTAAAAAATGAATACAAGTTTCAAAAAAATCTTTTACGTAATCTAAGTCGATCACATCAGCCAAAAAATATTGAGCGTGCCGAAGCACAATTAGTATTCTGTATTGATGTCAGATCAGAGCCTTACAGACGTGCCTTCGAATCTACTGGTAATTATCAAACACTGGGATTCGCTGGTTTTTTTGGACTACCTATAACAATGCATGACACAATTCAAAAAGAGTCTCATGCATCCTGTCCTGTATTACTAAAACCAACCTATATTGTCGAACAATCTCCTTGTTGTGATGAACAGAAACATCAAGCTGCTTATCAATATATCCAGGGTATAAGAAGAATTTATCAATCACTTAAATATAGTTTCACCACTCCATTTAATTTAGTCGAAACCTTTGGACCCATGACCGCCTTGTGGATGGCAATTAAAAGCTTTTCACCAAACTGGGCTGCAATACTCAAACAAAAATTACATCATTTAATTAGTCCAAGTTATCAGGATCAAGTTAATACGGACGCTATCCCGTTTCAACAAAAACTGACGTTTGCAGAAAACGCTTTGAGCATAATGGGATTAACAGCAAATTTTGCGCCCTTAGTAATATTTTGTGGACACGGAAGTGCTACCCAAAACAATGCTTATGCAACCTCATTAGATTGCGGCGCATGTGGAGGGCGCCATGGTGGAGTAAACGCAAGAGTATTAGCAAATATTCTGAATCAAGTCGACATTCGCTTAGCTTTGGCAAAACAGCAAATTGTAATTTCTGACGATACAGTTTTTTTAGGCGCAGAGCATAATACAACAACAGATGAATTAGAGATCTACTCAAGCGATGTTGAAGTAAAAGTCCTGCCAAGACTTCAACAATTAAATCGCGATTTGAAAATTGCTCGAGACAAAAATTGTGCATGGCGATATGCTCAGCTATATCCTGATTCTAGGACTCGTGATGCCAGTGTAAAATTAAGAATGCATGCCTTGGATTGGTCACAAATTAGACCTGAATGGGGTTTATCTCGAAATGCATCATTTATAATCGGACCACGTTGGTTAACGCAACAAGTTGATCTTCAAGGACGTGCATTTTTGCACTCATATGAATGGCAAAAAGATATCCACCAAAGCGCATTGACGACTATCATGACAGCACCAATGGTGGTCGCCCAATGGATTAATGCCCAATATTTTTTCTCAACGATGGACAATATTGCTTATGGAGGTGGAAGTAAGGTTAGCAAAAACATTTCTGGTAAATTTGCAATCATGCAAGGCAATGCCAGTGATTTAATGAATGGGCTTCCATTGCAATCGGTATTTTTAAATGATGACCAGCGGTACCATGAAAGTTTACGTTTGAGTGTGGTAATTTATGCCCCAAAATCATCTATCAAAAAAGTGATAGATCAGCACGTAATCTTACAAAAACTTTTTGCTAATGGCTGGTTATATTTATTCTGTATAGATCCAGAAACTCAGAAAGTTTATAGCATGTCACGAAAATTAGAATGGAAAAAAACTTAAAGTGAACTATTGCTGATGCAACTCAATTTTAATTAAGTTATTCCTTAAAACCCCTCGTAACTCTATTAATTCAATTTTTCATATAACGTTATGAAAATTAAATAGTTCACATCTTCATTTCAGATTTGTATAGTGCCTCTCAATTAATTAACTATTGAGAAATTTATATGAAAAGCATTTATAAAAAATTAGGATTAGCAGTTGCAGCATTGTCTTTAATTATACCAATCATTTCTAAAGCAGCTGATATCAGTTTGCTCAACGTTTCATACGACCCAACCCGTGAACTTTATCAAGTTTATAACGAGGCTTTTGCAAAGTACTGGAAAGCTAAAACAGGTGACGACGTTAAAGTTCAACAATCACATGGCGGCGGAGGTAAGCAAGCAAGAGCAGTCATTGATGGACTTGAAGCAGATGTTGTTACATTAGCGCTAAGTTATGACATTGACCAGTTGAGTGAGAAAGGACGTTTAATTCCAGCTGATTGGCAAAAACGCTTAAAAAATAATAGTTCACCCTACACTTCAACCATCGTATTTTTAGTAAGAAAGGGCAATCCTAAAAATATTAAAGACTGGAATGACATCGTTAAACCAGGTGTATCTGTAATTTCACCGAATCCTAAAACATCAGGCGGTGCTCGTTATAATTACTTAGCAGCATGGGCTTATGCACTTCAGCAAAATAATAATGATGAAGCTAAAGCTAAAGAATTTGTAACCAAGCTATTTAAAAACGTCCCTATCCTTGATTCAGGAGCTCGAGGTTCTACAACAACGTTCTTAGAAAGAGGCATTGGAGATGTATTGCTCACTTGGGAAAACGAAGCATTTTTAGCTAAAAAAGAACTTGGTTCTGATAAAGTTGAAATTATTATTCCTTCATTATCTATTTTAGCTGAGCCACCAGTCACTCTTGTGGATAAGTTTGCGAAAAAACACGGCACTGAAAAAGTAGCGCAGGCTTATCTTGAGTATCTTTATTCAGAAGAGGGTCAAGAAATAGCTGCAAAGAATTATTACCGCCCAACATTAGATTCTGTAGCCAAAAAATATGCTTCTCAATTTCCTAAAGTTAATTTAGTAAAGATTGATGATGTATTCGGAGGATGGCAGAAGGCTCAAAGAAAACATTTTAATGATGGCGGAGTATTCGATGAGATTATATTAAAAAACTAAACTTAATATCTTTGAGATTAAATCGCCTGGACACCCAGGCGGTTCTCTCATATCTATAAATCGAATAAGCAAATCATTATTTGTTATTTCGTTTTCAGGGTCTTCGTCTCTAAAATCTCGGCCATGAGTCAAATTAAAAAAAATATGATTTTCCCGGGATTTAACTTATCACTTGGCTACACGATTGTGTATTTGTCATTGATTGTGTTAATTCCATTATCTGCTGTGGTGATCAAGTCATTAAGTCTTACGCCTGAGGTATTTTGGCAAACAGTCACTTCACCTCGTGTATTGTCATCTTATCGCTTGAGTTTCGGCACAGCCTTTATCGCAGGCTTAATTAATGCTGTATTTGGGCTTATTCTGGCATGGGTATTAGTGCGTTACCAGTTTTATGGTAAACGCATTGTAGATGCTCTTATTGACCTTCCTTTTGCTCTACCCACTGCAGTGACAGGCATTGCTTTAACTGCACTTTATTCTAAGAATGGATGGGTAGGACAATATTTAGAGCCTTTCGGTATCAAGGTTGCCTTTACTCCTTTAGGTATATTGATAGCACTCATCTTTATTGGGCTACCCTTTGTAGTTCGAACAGTCCAGCCCATTTTAGAAGACTTAGAAACAGAACTTGAAGAAGCGGCTTCAAGTCTTGGTGCTAATCGATTACAGATTTTTACAAAAATTATATTTCCTATTCTATTGCCAGCATTGTTGACAGGATTTGCTTTGGCATTTGCCAGAGCCGTAGGTGAGTATGGGTCAGTGGTATTTATAGCCGGAAATATTCCTATGGTTTCAGAAATTACACCACTGATTATTATTACCAAGTTAGAGCAATATGATTATGCGGGAGCTACTGCAATTGCTTTAACTATGCTCATTATTTCTCTTATTCTTTTATTGGTTATTAATGGCCTCCAAGCATGGACTGCTAAGAAGAGCGGGAGGATTACCTAATGGCTTCAGTAACTCGATTTGAAAGAAGTAATGCCACCAAAGAACCTCGATGGGTGAAATATACTTTAATTTCAACTGCTCTCATATTTTTTGGATTTTTTTTGTTACTTCCACTCTTTGCAGTATTTTTTGAAGCATTGCATAAGGGATGGGAAGTTTATTTAAAAGCGATTAGTAATGCAGATGCTTTATCAGCTATTAAATTAACAGTAATTGCAGCTTTAATATCAGTGCCACTTAATTTAGTTTTTGGTATTGCTGCATCTTGGGCAATTACAAAATTTGATTTTAGAGGCAAACAGCTTTTACTTACACTGATAGATTTACCTTTTTCAGTGTCACCTGTAATTGCAGGCATGATATTTGTATTGGTATTTGGTGCACAGGGGTGGTGGGGGGCTTGGTTAATTGAGCACGATTTAAAAATTATTTTTGCAGTACCTGGTATTATTTTAGCAACCTTGTTTGTTAGCTTTCCTTTTGTGGCGCGCGAACTTATTCCTCTCATGGAAGCGCAAGGTCGAGAAGAAGAGGAGGCATCAACTGTATTAGGTGCAAGTGGTTGGCAAACTTTCTTTAAAGTAACCTTACCCAACATTAAGTGGGGTCTTTTATATGGCATCGTTTTATGTAATGCAAGATCGATGGGAGAATTTGGAGCAGTATCAGTTGTATCAGGACATATTAGAGGTCAAACCAATACGATTCCATTACATGTTGAGATTTTATATAACGAATATAACATCGCTGCCGCATTTGCTATGGCGTCGATTTTAGCTTTATTAGCATTACTCACTTTAGTTATAAAAACTTATGTGGAATGGCGATTGAAGGACGAGACAAATTTAGAACCGATATATGAGGGACAACTATGAGCATTGAAGTTAAAAATATACATAAAGAATTTGGTGAATTTAAAGCCCTAGATAATGTATCGCTTAAATTTCCTTCAGGCGAGCTTGTAGCCTTATTAGGGCCTTCAGGTTGTGGCAAAACTACTTTGCTTAGAATTATCGCAGGCCTTGAAACAGCCGATCAAGGCACAGTGCTTTTGGATAATGAAGATGCATCATCTACCCATGTGAGAGAGAGGCAAGTAGGTTTTGTATTTCAGCACTATGCATTATTTAAACATATGACTGTATTCGATAATGTTGCTTTTGGATTTCGTGTAAAACCAAAGAATGAGAGATTAAGTGAAGAAGTGATTGCAAATAAAGTGCATGAATTACTTAATCTCGTTCAGTTAGATTGGTTACATGATCGTTTTCCATCTCAGCTTTCAGGTGGTCAAAGACAA
Organism: uncultured Chitinophagaceae bacterium; assembly: GCA_964654305.1. Lineage (GTDB taxonomy): Bacteria > Bacteroidota > Bacteroidia > Chitinophagales > Chitinophagaceae > Lacibacter. The sequence continues at coordinate 425 of CAZZJD010000078.1, read as the reverse complement.
CGGATTGCTTTAGCAAGGGCACTTGCAGTTGAGCCTCGTGTTTTGCTTCTCGACGAACCCTTTGGTGCACTCGATGCAAAAGTGAGAAAAGAATTACGCCGATGGCTTAGAAAACTTCATGATGAACTTCATATCACATCCATTTTTGTGACGCATGACCAAGAAGAGGCCTTGGAGGTGGCAGATCGGGTTGTGCTTATGAATCAAGGAAAGGTTGAGCAAATTGGCAGTCCTTCCGAAGTTTATGATCATCCTAAAACACCTTTTGTATATGGATTTTTAGGGCACGTGAATCGATTTAATGGCTATGCAGCAGGTAAGTATCTAGAGGTAGGAAGCTATAAATTAAATATTGAAGGAAGTTATACAAAAGGTTCACCTTTGATAGGTTTCGCAAGACCTTATGAGTTAGATATTAATAAGAA
>CAZZJD010000077.1:0-7439 GCA_964654305.1 uncultured Chitinophagaceae bacterium | reverse complement strand
GAGATATCTCCTTTTATGGAGGCTCTTCAAGATAAGGAAGTGATAAAAAATATTCCTGACACTGATGTGCTGATCAGCGGTATCGGACTGACGGCTACAACTTACGCACTTACCAAATATCTCCACATCAAAAGACCAGACTACATCATTCAGGCCGGACTGGGTGGATGTTTTGATACGAGCATTCCTTTAGGAACAGTAATGGCCATTAAAAAAGAAACCATCGCCGATCAAAGTGTCATTGAATTAAAAAGCCTGAAAACATTATTTGACCTGAAACTCTTACCGGAAGAAGCGCCACCTTATAAAAAAGGATGGCTACCCAACGATAGTGCAATGCTAAAACTATTTAAAGGTAAAAAAGTAAGAGGCATATCTGTCAATGAGATCACAACAGACAAAAAGAAAGTTCAACTTTATATTGATGCCTTTAATCCGGTAGTTGAATCTATGGAAGGCGCTGCCCTTCATTATGTTGCACGCATGGAAAATATTCCCTTTATTCAACTCAGAGCTATCAGCAATTATATTGCAGAAAGAAATAAAAAGAAGTGGGATATGAAAACTTCTATCAGCAACCTGAATCATGCATTGCTGAAATTATTGACGGATTTAAAAAATAATTATTGATGCATCTCTCCCTTGGCTTCTCCCCTTGCCCTAACGATACCTATATCTTTGATGCATGGGTGAATAAAAAAATTGATACAGGAGCAATTGAAGTCAATACTTATCTTGAAGATGTACAAACACTTAACGAATGGGCACTGCAGGAAAAATTAGACATTACGAAGATTAGCTTTGGGGTATTCCCATTCATCAAAAAAAATTATGAACTGCTTGATAGCGGTAGTGCCATGGGAAAAGGGGTCGGCCCCTTACTGATCACAACCAAAGAAAATTCAAAAGCAATCAATCTATCAGATATTTCCAAGTTGCGCGTTGGTATTCCTGGAGAAAATACTACTGCTCATTTTTTATTCAATAAAGCCTTTCCGAATTCAGCCAACAAAGAATTCATGATCTTTCATGAAATTGAAGAGGCTGTTTTAAATGGTAAAGTAGATACCGGTGTGATCATTCATGAAAACAGATTTACCTATCAGGAGAAGGGATTGGTTTGTCTGATGGATCTGGGTAAATTCTGGGAAGAGCAAACAGGCTTACCGATACCACTGGGTGGCATTGTTATTCATAAACGAATTCTCGAACAGAAAGAAAAAATCAATCAACTCATTTATGATAGTCTGACCTACGCCAGACAAAACGATCCTTTTCTACCGGAATTTGTAAAACTGCATGCACAGGAAATGAGCGAGGCCGTGATGCGGCAACATATAGACCTCTATGTAAATGATTATAGTTTATCGATGGGGGAAGAAGGATTGAGAGCGATTAGAGAGATGATGTAAAAAATACTACTCGTTTTTCGTCTATCGTTTTTCGTTTCTCGCAAACATCTATTGTTAACAACGATAAACGATTTCTGGTTTTGACTTTTGACTTTAAATTCATCTCTTCAATCCCTTCGCATACACTTCCAGACATCTCTTTCTTGCAAATTCATGATCAACGATTGGTTTTGGATAACTGAAATCTTCAAATTCAGGAACCCATTTTCGTATATAGATCAGATGCTCATCAAATTTTTTTGTTTGTAAGTAAGGATTAAAGATGCGGAAATAAGGTGCTGCATCACAACCGCTGCCTGCAGCCCATTGCCATCCGCCATTGTTAGCAGCCAGATCAAAGTCGAGCAATTTCTCCGCAAAATAAGCTTCACCCCATCGCCAGTCTATCAGTAAGTGTTTGGTTAGAAAAGACGCAACAATCATCCGTACCCGATTATGCATAAAACCCGTGGTATTGAGTTCGCGCATACCTGCATCTACGATTGGATAACCTGTTTCTCCCTTACACCATTTATCAAAATCATTTTCATCATGACGCCATTGAATGTCATCATATTCTTTTTTAAAGGCCTGACCTTTCCCTACCTGAGGGAAATGCCAGAGGATCATATGATAAAAATCGCGCCAGATCAATTCGTTCAAATATTTCTCGTTGAGTGCTTTTGCTTTTTTGGTCAGCTCCCGTATGCTTACTGTACCAAAACGAAGATGCACGCTCAAACGAGAGGTGCCAGCAACAGAAGGATAATCCCTCTGCTCACCATATTTCTTTACAATCTCTTCCTTTAGTTTTTTGGGAGGAAAATCGGCCTCTGTTTTTTCAAATCCCATTGATGCAAGTGTTGGGATATTATCCGGCTGATACTTCCATACATTTGATAAGTGTTTTTCAGAAGGATAAGAAGCGATGCCTTTATCTGCCAAAGCCACCTTCCACTTTCTGCTATAGGGTGTAAATACCGTATAAGGTTTACCATCATCTTTAACCACCTCATCTTTTTCAAAGATCACCTGATCTTTATAATGACGAAAAGCAATACCTCTTTCTTTCAAGAACTTTTCTATGGTAGCATCTCTCTCTTGTGCGTAGGGTTCATAATCATGATTCGTATAAACTGAAACCACATTATATTGCTTGGTCAGTTTTTCAAATATATCTAATGGAAATCCGTATTGCACATTAAAACCGCTCCCATATTTTTTCAATTCCGCATCCATATCCGTTATGACATCATGTATAAATTGAACCCGTTTATCCGCTTTATTTTCCAACTTATCGAGAATGGATCTGTCAAAAATAAAAAGCGGCATGACGGGGCTTTCGCCTTTAAGCGCTTCATAGAATGCATGCTGATCATTCAGTCTGAGATCTCTTCTGAACCAGCAAATACTGATAGTGGGATTAGACATGGCAATATAACGACATAGGTAGAGATTTGTTCGACACCCCCTTTTTAACTCCGCGCGCGCTTTTTAACTCCGCCCTCCTCATTAACTCCGCCCTTAAGGGCGGAGTTAATGAGGGTATGATATTCCTGCTGGAAGGTTTTCATCTTATGATATTGTTCCTGGTTATCAATATATGCCCTTACCCTGTTAAGCGCTGACTCACTAACAGAGGCTGCATAGTATTCATCTGCCCACTCAAATTTCGACGAGGTTAATAATTGCTTATTTATCCAATAACTTGATTCGCCTTTTAAGAGATTCATCACTTTAGCTATGCTAATATTGGCATTGAGTGCAAAAAGACAGTGTAAATGATCGGTAAATCCATTTAATCGGTCAATATAAATACCTTTTTCTTTTGCATACTCCCGAATGTGTGCAATTACGGCCGTACGAATGTAATCAGTGAGAAAGTGGGCTCTATTTTTCGTGCCCCAAACAGCATGGATTATGATTTTTGTGTAAGGCATTTTTCATGTTTTAGGTTACAGGGCTAAAGCCCTTTATATTGGTTAGCTTCTTCGTATTCGTGATCTCGATGTATCCCCCTCCCTTTTTAACTCCGCCCTCCTCGTTAACTCCGCCCTTAAGGGCGGAGTTAATGAGGAGGGGCATTGATCACAGCTCCACTAGTGATATAGAGGCCGTCTGTTGGCATCCATAAGTTCTGTCTCCCAATGATTTTACCCATCTGACTCCCTGAACGGCATTGGTTAAAAAAACTTCATCGGCATCTAACAGATCAGTGGCAGAATAGCCACCTTCGATGATATCCTTATTTTCTTTTCGGAATTTTTCGATCAAATAGCTGCGCATTACTCCATTAACACATCCTTCAGATAATGATGGTGTATAGATTTGATTATTTTTTATAAAAAAAATATTGGCAATCGTCGTATCACAAATCCGATTATGCTGATTGAGCACAATTGCTTCATTCCAGTGCTGTGTTTTGGCATATTGCGCCGCTAATGCATAAAGGAGATAATTATTGCTTTTAATATTGGAGAACTGATCACAAGCTTTTCTTCCGGCTTCAAACACACCAATATCTAATCCGTTTATATTGAGTTGCATTTTATGAAGAGGTAGCGACCAACACTGCAGCAGCCAGTTAAATGTAGAGGAAGGCTCTTCCCATATCCCCCCTTCTCCTTTAAAAATGGTAAGTCGGATTCGAGCTGCCTCCGTTATTTTATTTTTTTGACAAAGTTTCTGTATTTGTTCTGATAGGTAATCCTTAGTACAATGAACCGGTAAATTAAAATACAATTTGGGCAGATCGTTGGTGAGGCGCTGCCAATGCAAGTCAAAAAGAGGAATTTTGCCTCCCTGCATACGCATGGTTTCAAACAAACCCTCCCCGTAACGAAAAGCCCGGTTATCGGGCAAGAGTAAGGGTTGATCATTTTCGATCCACTTGCCGTTGCAAAGAGAGAAAACAGAATTCAAAAAAATTAGTAATTAATAATGAGTAATTAATAGCAGCATCCAACCTAAAACTAACAACCTACAACCTGCAACTTCTAAATTATCCTTCGATTATATTATGCTTCACCGCATATAAGATCAGACCGGCAGTTGACCGCGCACCGATCTTGGATTTCAGTTTGTCACGGATAGCTTCTACGGTGCGCGGGCTGAGGTCTACAATATCCGCAATCTCCTTCGTACTCTTCTCCTCACACATCAATTTCAAAACGGTAATCTCCTTATCATTCAATTTCGCGTCCTGTGCATAAGCCCCTTCCCCCTGCCTCTTCATCTTCAACTCATCAATCAATGCCTTATTGGTGAGCGCATGGAAGAAATACTCCTGCTCATGACATGTCTTGATCGCCTCATAAATCAATTCACTATCTGAATTTTTCGTGAGATATGAATTCGCACCCAACTCCATTAGCTTGGCGACCATCGTACTCTCGTCATGCATAGTCAGCATGATTACTTTAATATGCGGATACAATTTCTTCACTTCCGGAAGTGTAGCAATACCATCCATAATCGGCATACTCACATCCAGCAAAATGACATCAGGCTGTGTATGCTTGAGTGTAGTAAGCAAATGCATGCCGTTATCGGCCTCGAAAATGATCTTGATATCTTTTTTCATACCTAGAGCGGTCTTCACACCCTGGCGAAACAATACATGATCGTCTGTAATAGCAACATTAATAATATTTTCCACGATAATAAATTTATGTTTTAGAATAATACCCCTCAGGAATATTACCTGTCAGGGATACGGATTTAACGATACAAATTTCCGGATTTTATCAAAACCAGTAAAGGTATATTTACCCGAATATGAAAATGTGGTTTTTACGGTAATTACTCTAATAACTTATTACGCATCCCATACACGATCAGGCCAGCTATTGTCTTCGCCCCTACCTTACTTTTCATGTTCTGACGAATAGTCTCTACCGTTCGGGGACTTAAAAAAACCTCTTTGGAAATCTCTTCGGTAGTTTTATCCTCCGCAAGCAATTTGAGGATCTGGAGTTCTTTTTCGTTGAATTTAACAGGATTCGGGTAAAACTGCCGAACCGTCTTTTTATGATTGAGCTTGAGTAAAACCGCCTGATTCACCAGATCATTGAAATAAAAATCTTCATTCATACAAGTAAGCATAGCCTGATAGATCTCATCAGGATCTGCTGTTTTCGACAAGTATGCATTTGCCCCCATCTCCATCATCTTACTTACCATTTCCTGATCATCATACATACTCAATACAATGATTTTAATATTTTCATGATGGCGTCGTATCAAAGAAAGCGCATTCACCCCATCCAACTCTGGCATTCGGATATCCAATAACAAAACATCAGGCTGCTTAACCATAAGCTTATGCATCAACTCCTTTCCATCCTGCACCTCCCAAATACATTTAAGATGAGGACGCCCCTGTAAGGCCATCTTGATGCCATCGCGAAATATCTTATGATCATCCGCGATAGCAAATTTTAATTGAAGATCCTGAGGCATGGGTTGATGAACTTTATACGTTCCGATGCAATTTAAGTCAGATAAATGTAGCAAAAAAATAGACGTATTGTTGTTCATAGCAGAAATAGTTTTCCGGACAAGCCATTAAAACCTAACCGACCACTCTAGCATGAGATAAGCCGGTATCAAACGGGTAACCAATATGCTACTTGCATAATCGCTTAGCAGGACTTGTTTTAAATGTGGTTCATTCAATAAATTCTTTCCGACCAATGAAAAGCTATATTTTTTGCCAACAGGCTTACACAATATCTCAGCGTCAAGAAAAAAAACAGAATAAGAAGCAGCCAATTGCGGATATAATCTTTCCGCCATTATTCTGATAAAAAATTGTTTTTGTTTATGCCACATGACCTGAAAAAAATCCGACACCTGTATATTTTCTTGCAGGGAAGCATCCGACGAAAACGCACGATGAGTAGTCAACTTTACTGAATAAACCATGCTCATATGTTTAAATAAAGTAGCACTTGTTTTGGCAGATATATCAAACGTATGAACAGCGTTATTTCTGATTTGATCATTATTGATAAAATTATAATACTGTGATAGGGAATAATTCGTTTCAAAGGAAAAGGTTGAACGTAACTTGGATAAATATTTTTCTCCGCTTACTTGAACAGCATACCGCCTACCTGGTTTTTCCAATATTAAAAAATATGTCAACATATTTCTGGCATCTATTCGCATCTGCGGAACAATCATCCGATCAAATTGTACATACGACAATTGTATTTGTCCATTCAACTGCCTAAACAAATCCTGATAAATCAACCTACTTTGCACGCCGATAATATTCTGCAAATCCGGAGACACTTGATTGATATTTATTTGTCTGACAGAAACCCTAACAGGATAATCAAAATATGGCCGATCTGAAAAAGGGCGGTTTTGAACAGACAGCATATTAACCCACTTTAGCTGATCAGAAAGTCTTTTATTTATGGATAGTTCCGGCTCAATTACGGTGCGCGCGCGAACAAGATTTTCATTATTAGTTCCCATTACCTGAAATTCGTTAAAAGAGATTTTTATTTTAGGTTTTAGCGACCAATTACCGAATCGATAAGTGCCCCCTCCTACAAAATATACCTGATCATAATTTTGTTGCATTTGATTCATAGGAATACTATCAAATTGCAACGATCCTGAATGAAATATATTATAACTTTTCTTTAGGCCTGATTCGATCTCATAATCATGATTTTTTCTTTTTGCCGACAAAAGAATACTACACTCAATTATTTTTCTTCTGTTTAGAATATTCTGCGCTTGACTCATTTGTATCGAATCTTGTTGTAACAACTCACTCCAACGCATCAGTTCATTCAAATCATGATCTCCCATATTCATTATTCCACGGATAGCCACCCATCTGCCAAGCTTGTAAGTAAGATCCAATTGATGGTGATATCGAAACTGTTCCTGATTGATTCTAACTTTTAATGATGATTGTTGATTAAGCACTTGTTGCACTTCTTCCAAATTATGATTACGTTCAGTAAACAATGTTGTTTTTAGCCATAGTTTTGGAGAAAGCGATTGCTTCCATTCCATTAACGCTTT
>CAZZJD010000076.1:0-7474 GCA_964654305.1 uncultured Chitinophagaceae bacterium | reverse complement strand
CGGCAGATTTTCCTAAATATAAATTTTATATAATTGGGGAAACCGTAGATCAGCATTATTACAAGATGTTAAAGTCTAAGGCTACTAGCAATGTATTTTTTACATATTCCGATGATGTTTCCAAACTTGTAAATGGTCTTAATATAAATATTTCAATCATGTCTTCTATGGTTGAAGAGTCATTTGGTCTTGCTTCCATTGAAAGCATGGCAATGAGTTGTTTAACTATCGTTTCTGATAAAGGTAATTTACCCTATCAGGCGCAAAACACTGGATCGTGGGTGTTTTCTAATTATGAACAAGTAAAGAGTATGATTGAAAGGATTGAGACTATGGATGATGCAGAAATAAATAGTATTTGCCACGAGCAATATCTGGCAACGAAAAGGTATTATGATTTCACAATGGCCAAAGAGCAATTTGGGAAACTGGTCCATTAGTTTATGATTCGTAATTTAATTTTTTTGATACTTATCTTTCCTCTGTTATTGAAAAATAAAACTCATCCTTTGCCTACATTTGCAACATGACACGCCATTCCCTGATCGGACATATTAAATCCATAAAAAGTTACCTGTGCGTAGGATTAGATACCGATATACTAAAGGTCCCGAAACACTTACTAGCGGAGGAGGATCCCATTTTTGCATTCAATAAAGCAATCATTGATAAAACTCTAGAGCATTGCGTGGCCTATAAAATAAATACTGCTTTTTATGAGGCGCAAGGGATAAAAGGCTGGATAGCTTTAGAAAAAACGGTTAACTATATTCCTCATACCCATTTTAAAATTGCTGATGCCAAAAGAGGAGATATTGGCAATACATCGAATCAATATGCCAAAGCTTTTTTTGAAACTTTACCTTTTGATTCAGTAACTGTTGCTCCCTATATGGGGGAGGATAGCATACAACCTTTTTTACAGTATCCGGGCAAATGGGCCATTGTGCTAGGTCTGACCTCCAATAAAGGAGCTGCTGATTTTGAAATGCTGTCTTTAATTTCATCCCACAATGAATCACATCTCCGTCCTCCGTATCTCTATGAGCGTGTACTAGAGACCGTTATGAAATGGGGTAATCCCGAAAATCTGATGTTTGTAGTGGGGGCAACACAAGCAGAGGAATTTACCAACATACGCAGCATCATCCCAGATCACTTTCTTTTAGTGCCTGGTGTGGGCGCACAGGGCGGTAGCTTAAAAGAAATTTCCGAAAAAGCCATGAATAAAGATTGTGGTTTGCTGATTAATGCTAGTCGTTCGATCATCTATGCATCTTCTGGTGCCGATTTTGCTGAAAAAGCTGCTGAAGAAGCAAAAGCGATACACGAGGAAATGAAGGAGTATCTTACAAGAGCTGAAAGTTTATAAAATTCAAGATGATGTTGTCATGGTATCGGGGTGTCACGGTGTCCATATGAGACAATAGTCCCTACCAATTACTAATTAATAATTATCTCTCCAATCTTTTTAGCTACAAGTACCGCCCATCTTTTATAATCTTTTGCGGAAGGGTGAAGTCCGTCTTCTGCTACCAGCGAAAGATCGTGGGTAGCTTCTCTGGTGTAAGGGGTGATATCAATATAGTGTACCTGATATTGTGCAGCTATTTTTTTATTGGTAGCATTATAAAGATCAATTTCGTTGGCAATCTTTTTGCGATCTCTGTCGGCAGCAAAGGGGGTAACACCCCAGTCGGGTATACTGAGAACGATCACGGACTCTTTCTTCCCACCGGCATAACTGATGGCCTGCTGCAATAATTGTTCAAATTGCACTGCGTACTCATCAATGGATCTACCTCGGTATTGATTGTTAACACCAATTAAAAGGGTGACAACATCAAAGGGTATGGCTAATTTTGTCTGTGCCAGTTTTTCCTGTAACTCATCCGTTGTCCATCCTGTTTTTGCAATGATGGTCGCCTCTTCAAATCTTTTTCCGGTTTGATTTAAGAGTGTTATGGTTTGATTTGGAAAATTATCTTTTTCCGCTACTTTTTCACCGATTGTATACGAATCTCCCAGTGCGAGGTATTTATAAGCGTTTGTTTGCATATAAGCTTTTGATTGAACTAATGTTATGAATATAATCGTTAGGCTTAATTTCAGATTCATGCCAGAAAAGTACGACAATTTATTTCTTATATAACACTCGTTCGTACATTTGTCCCTGAATAAAATTGCCATATGTCAGTCAAACAAGATCTCTTTCAAAGTCCGGATTATTTTTTAGTGGATGAACTGCTTACGGATGAACATAAAATGATCCGTGATACAGTAAGGAGTTATGTAAAAAAAGAAATCTCTCCAATTATAGAAGATTATGCGCAACGAGCTGAATTCCCCTCGCATATTGTCAAGCAATTGGGTGATCTGGGCTGTTTTGGTCCTACTGTTCCAGCGGAATATGGTGGTGGCGGACTCGACTATATTAGCTATGGTTTGATGATGCAAGAGCTGGAAAGAGGAGATAGTGGTGTGAGATCGACGGCTTCTGTACAGGGATCTCTGGTGATGTATCCAATTTATGCTTATGGCAGTGAGGAACAACGTAAAAAATTTCTCCCCAAACTTGCAAGCGGTGAATGGCTGGGATGTTTTGGTCTTACTGAGCCTGATCATGGCAGCGACCCGGGAAGTATGTTGACAAATATCAAAGATGCCGGCGATCATGTTATTTTAAATGGAGCTAAATTATGGATCAGCAATGCCCCCTTTGCACAGGTGGCCGTTGTATGGGCAAAAGATGAAGCAGGAATTATTCGTGGTGTTATTGTAGAAAGAGGAATGGAAGGATTTTCTACCCCCACTACGCATAATAAATGGAGTTTGCGTGCAAGTTGCACAGGTGAACTGGTCTTTGATAATGTAAAAGTCCCTAAAGAAAATATATTTCCCAATGTGCAAGGTTTAAAAGGTCCATTAGGTTGTTTGACCAAGGCTCGTTACGGTATTGCCTGGGGTGTGATTGGCGCTGCAATGGATTGTTATGATACGGCACTTCGATATTCAAAAGAGCGCATTCAGTTTGGCAAACCGATAGGCGGCTTTCAATTGCAGCAAAAAAAGCTTTCCGAAATGATCACAGAAATTACGAAAGCGCAATTACTCAACTGGCGCTTGGGTGTGTTAATGAGTGAAGGAAGAGTGACCCCTCAGCAAGTGAGTATGGCGAAAAGAAATAGTTGTGAAATTGCAACGAATATATGTCGTGATGCTCGTCAGATGCTAGGAGGTATGGGTATCACAGGAGAATATCCCATTATGCGCCACATGATGAATCTGGAAAGCGTGATCACTTACGAAGGTACGCATGATATCCACCTGCTCATTACTGGCATGGATATAACCGGGTTGAATGCGTTTAAATAATCTTATTTGATATTCGTTTTTGATATATGACAAACGAACAATGAGCAACGATTTATGCTATTGTTATTTAATTAGCGAAGAACTAATTCTTACTCATAACTGCTAAAATAAGATTCCTCTGATTTTAGAGGGCCATCCGTATTTATTTCTTTTTTGAATTCTTGTTTTTGCCCAAATAGCAATTCATATAAATTTGAGATCGTTATCTTTCTTGGACGATAGGTGTCTCTTAATAAATAAAGATAACTACTGGAGCTCTCAGTATCTGTGTGGTAAGTTGCTAAAGCTGAAATTACATTCGTGGGGAGTACGATTCGGTTCATAAGGATTGGATTTTGATACAAATTACAGATGCTTTTTTTGTCAATCAAATCAAATTTTCAGGAATACATGAAAACCTTTATGCTGGTATTCCTTGCATTTTCTGTATCAGTTTGATGCATTCTACAGCTTCTTTTACATCATGTGCTCTGATAATTTGTACTCCTTTCGTCAAAGCAACCGTATGTAGAACAGAAGTTCCATTCAGCGCATCTTCCGGACTAATACCTAGTGTTTTATATATCATTGATTTTCTACTCAGCCCCGCTAGAATGGGCATCTGAAGAATTTTTAAATCTTCCAGATTTGAAAGTAATTTAAAATTTTGTTCAATTGTTTTCGCAAAACCAAAGCCTGGGTCAATGATCACATCTTTAATGCCTGCCTCATGAAAATATTGGATTCGTTCGGTAAAATAATCTATGATTTCTCCGAGTAGATCTTTGTATACTGAATGTTCTTGCATATTAGAAGGGTTTCCTTTCATATGCATGGCAATAAAGGGGGTATTCAATTGCGCAACAGTTGGTATCATTTCGGGGTCTAATTTGCCCGCACTGATATCATTAATTATATCAGCACCTGCTTCAATAGCGGATTGTGCTACAAAGGCATAATAGGTGTCGACCGAAATAAATATTTCCGGAAAATTTTCACGGATAGATTGGATAGCTGGGGCTATTCTCTGCCATTCTTCTTCAGCAGTAATCGATTCGGCTCCGGGTCTGCTACTCTGTCCTCCAATATCCAGAATCGTGGCGCCTTCCTGAACCATTTCACTTGCTTTACGAATGATCTTACTCATATTTTCAAATCGACTACCCTGGTAGAATGAGTCGGGTGTGATATTCAGTATCCCCATTACTATGGGAGTTTCAGCACATAATAATCGTCCTTTACAATTCAGCGTAAACATTGGGTTCTTTCAATTAATTTTGAGGCTCAAATCATTTATCAAATAATACTTTCCAAAGGTATGAATACCTCCTTGCAATATGATCAGGTGATACAGAGCTGCAAATCAATTTTTATCAGCAAATCCCGCGACTATGGTACATCCTGGAGAGTATATAGAATTATTTCAATCGTAGACCAGATCTATATCAAAGCCAAAAGAATCAGAACCATTCAGGATAAGCAGGTGCAAAAAATCGGAGATTCTATCGAATCGGAGTTCAAAGGAATTCTGAATTATGCTGTTATCGGATTGATTCAGTTACAAATAAAAGAAGGAGATCCGGAAGAGTTGTCGATAGAATCCTTATCTTCTTCATATGATAGCTATATTTCGGAAGCTAAACAACTCATGATGAAAAAAAATCATGATTATGGTGAGGCATGGAGAGAAATGCATCAGGAAACTTTTGCTGATATGATACTGGCGCGTCTTCAAAGGATTCTTCAGATTGAAAAGAATGAAGGGAAAACAATCATGAGTGAGGGTATTGATGCAAATCTTTATGATATTATCAATTACAGTGTATTTGCTTTGATATTAATTGATGAAGGAAAACATCAGGGTTAAATTTTTTGTATGAATAAAATTATACTTTTCATCCGTTGGTTTGTAGGTGTTTTATTTATTTTTTCTGGATTAGTAAAAGCTAATGATCCCCATGGACTCAGCTACAAAATGCAAGAGTTTTTTGAGGCCTGGAATATGCATGGCCTTCATGATTTCACGCTTTCATTCGCTGTGTTGATGAATGCCTTTGAAATTATTGCCGGCATTGCTTTGATTATAGGATGGAGGATGCGCGTCTTTGGCTGGTTACTTTTATTATTAATCATTTTCTTTACATTTCTGACAGCGTATGCTACCTACGCTACAAATCCGGATGGCTCTATGAAATTCCGCTCTTGTGGATGTTTTGGCGATTGTATTCCGCTGGATCCTCGTCAGTCTTTCTGGAAGGATATTATCCTGCTCGCGCTTACTGTCCTCCTATTTGCTTACAGAAATAAAATTCAACCTGTATTTAAGTTGGGATTTCTGAATGTTTTCGTAGTGATTTTAGGGGTGATATTCTCTTTTGGATTTCAAGGATATGCCTTACAATATCTTCCGGTAGTGGATTGCCTCCCCTACAAAAAAGGAAATCATATTCTTCCCCTACGCGAAATTCCGGCAGATGCGATCCCAGATCAGTATGACATCCGATTTGTGTATAGCAAAAATGGAAAACAACAGGAATTCCCAATGGGTAGTTTGCCTGATAGTACCTGGACTTTTGTCACACGGAATCAGGTGCTTGTTAAAAAAGGGAAAAATAATGAGCCTCCGATTAAAGATTTTGTATTGACTGATGCTGAAGGCAATGACGTGACTTCAGATGTTTTGAGTCTGGATAAGGTACATTACCTGGTTTTTGTTTTGAATCTAAATGACATCGATCCTGAAATGAAATGGGTTGCACAATTGGAAGTTTTAAGTAAAAATCATACAGTACATATAATTACCTCTGTGCCGGATCAGGTTCGTAAATTCTTGCGTTTTTCAACTGATTTGGCTAATATTCCGGTGCTTTCTTGTGATGGTACTGCGATAAAAACGGCAGCGAGAACAGTACCTACTCTTTATAAGATGTATAAGGATGAAGTAATGGATAAAATAAGTGGCATCCGAGCCGATGCATGGAAATAAACCGACATATTTCAGTCCCTTATAATTTACAAGTATATTTTTAATTCTTTGGCAACCTTTTTCATAAGAAAGTTACTTTATGGTATTCCGGTAATTGCCGGCGTCGTTATTATTGTTTTTTGGCTTTTTCAGGGCCTCGGCGATCCGGAAAGGGTGATGATGGGGCAGTCGGGCGATAGCATCACCTTAAAAAATATACGAAAAGAATTACATCTAGATCAGCCTCAATGGAAGCAGTTTGTACTCTATATTAATGATCTTTCTCCCATTTCTTATTATAACAGGCATGATTTTGAATCTTTAATACTTACGGGAGTGCTGATTGGAAAAGAAGAAGGGCTTTGTATCAAATGGCCTTATTTACGGAAAAGTTATCATTCCGGTAAAAATGTGTCAGCATTAATCTTCACTGCATTGCCCGGCACGATTCTATTGACGATCTCGGCCATGTTGCTGGCCAGTTTTTTAGGTATTACCCTGGGAGTTATTGCCGCCTTAAAAAAGGATACCATTTGGGATGCGGGCGCCATGGCAGCAAGCATTGCCGGGATATCGGTTCCTTCTTTTTTCATGGCCATTTTAATGGCTTGGATTTTTGGGTTTTTATGGAGCGATATCACTGGTATGTCTATGACCGGCAGCTGGAAAGAAATAGATTTTGTTACGGGCAATGAAGTGGTGAGATGGGACCACTTAATTCTACCAGCTATCACATTGGGCATTCGTCCTTTGGCCATTATTACGCAACTTACCCGTTCTGTCATGCTTGAAGAAATACACAAAGATTATATCCAGACAGCTTATGCAAAAGGGCTGAGGAAAAGTAGAATTGTGATAAGACATGCCCTAAGAAATGCGCTTAATCCTGTAGTTACAGCGATAACCGGCTGGTTTGCTGAACTACTGGCCGGTGCCTTTTTTATTGAATATATTTTTGGATGGAACGGCCTAGGTAAGTTAACAGTGGAAGCAGTGGAACAACTGGATTATCCCTTGATAATGGGTTCTGTGCTTGTGTCTTCTATAATATTTGTCGGCATAGGCTTAATAACAGATCTGCTTTATATACGACTGGATCCGCGTGTGCGGTTATAATGATGCATCAACTTTCTCATTACCGCCATATATTTGGAC
>CAZZJD010000075.1:0-7521 GCA_964654305.1 uncultured Chitinophagaceae bacterium | reverse complement strand
AAGACAGAAAGGATGTGGACGTGCATGATGCAAAGCCAGGAGAAGGTTGTAAGTTGGATGTTGTATGATGGATCTAGATATGTTTCTCATAGCCAGGGGTTTAAACCCCTGGCTATGAGAAGTAAATAGCCTTCTCATAGAGCGTTTGTTCCGTATAAGCGGGCGGAATTTAGGGGGGAGTATTTTTAAAATAGACTAATGATTAATTTTCTTTCTTTGAAATCATCCACAACCCTGTAAAAGTGAGTAGCCCGTTAATGATGAGCAATTCGATTCCAATTTTGAAGCCATTGAAAAACATGGAAGAGCTATCCAAAAGCATTTTACCGAAAGCCCCGGTAAGAGAAAGTTTCTTTACAAACCATTCTGCGTTGTTCAGCATATCAATGCCTAATACCAGTAAGGGTGCAAGCACGCATATCAACCATGCGTAGCGGTCATTCAGTATTCTTTTTGTAAGTATGCCGAAAGCAAATAAACCTAAGAGCGGTCCGTATGTATATCCCGCTACTTTTAAAATCACATCAATAATTGATTTATCATCAATCCATTTAAAGATCATCACACATATAAAGAATACAATTGATAAACTAAGATGCACTGTGAGTCTGATTCTTTTTGCTGATTGCTCGTTTATTCCTTCTTTTCTTTTGAGTCCGATAATATCCAGACAGAAAGAAGAAGTAAGGGCGGTAAGAGCACCATCGGCACTCGGAAATAAAGCAGAGATCAGTCCGATGATAAACACAATACCTATCCCTACTGAGAGGTAATTTCCCAAGGCGATCGAAGGAAATATATCATCTCCTTTTGCTGTCAAATGCAGGCTGTCTGCATAGAGATAGAGCAGTCCTCCCATCAACAGAAATAAAAAATTCACCAACAGCAAAATCAGACTTAAAGTGATGACATTTTTCTGTGAATCTTTCAGCGTGCGTACGCTGATATTTTTCTGCATCATTTCCTGATCCAGTCCGGTCATAGCAATGGTAATAAAGGCACCTCCTAAAATCTGCTTCACAAAAAATCCGGGAGTATGATAATCTGTATTGAATAATTTGCTCATGCCTTTGGTATGCATGGCTTCCAGGGTGGATGAAACATTCAGATCGAGCGTTTGCATGATGGCAACGATGCATACGATAAGTCCGATCAGCATACAGGAAGTTTGCAGCGTGTCGGTATATACAATGGTTTTTACGCCTCCCTCAAATGTGTACAATAAAATAAGTAAGAGAATAATCAGGGCTGTTAACCAGAAAGGGATACCCATACTATCCAGAATAAAGATTTGAAGGATATTCACTACCTGATACATTCTTGCTGTTGCGCCCAGCGTTCGGGACAGAATAAAATAGGTAGCCCCTGTCTTGTAACTTACTTTTCCGAAACGCTGATGCAGATAATCATAGATAGAAGTAAGATTCATTTTGTAATAGAGTGGGAGCAGCACAAATGCAACCACAAGATATCCAAGAAAATATCCAATCACTACCTGAAAATACTGAAAGCCACCTGTACCAACGGTGCCGGGCACACTAACAAAGGTCACTCCGCTTAAAGAAGTACCAATCATACCAAAGGCTACCAGCATCCAGTTGCTACTGCGGTTACCAATGAAGAAGGACTCATTGGTTGCATTACGGGAAGTGTACCAGGCAACGATTAACAATAAAGCAAAATAACCTAGCACAAAAGAGAATAACAGTGAAGCTGACATGTAACTGATTTGTTGCTAAGATAAGGGATAGTCGAAGAAGTTGTAAGTTGTAGGTATGAATGTCTTGTCCTGATGACTCATAGCCAGGGGTTTAAAACTCCGGCTATGATAACATAAAATAATTAGTGATTACATTTAATTAAATCTTCTGTTGCTAGATGCAGGTCTTGATGCACTGTTCCTTCCAAAGTAAAAATTAAACCCCGTGCGGAATACAGGAAGCTGACGGTTGAACTGATCAACATAAGGTGATTGGCGATCCCCCATTACATCTAGCATTATGCTGGTATAAATTTGAGAATTGCCAATAAAACGGGATCCAAACCCAACGCCAACCAGTAAGCTAGAGGCATTTAAAGTAATACTGTTTGTAATTCCATTATTTTTTTCACTGAAAGCAATCGTATTATATTCATATTGAGCCCCGAGAAAAAAACGGTCTATTGGCCAGACCCGAAGAAAGGGCCCACCTCCATAAACTAATTGTTGGTAAGTAATTGGGAAATTCGGGTCGTATTGACTAATGTAATTGAAATTGATGGTCATGCCTGCATCTATATAATCATTAAAGCTATATCCCAGCTCTGGGTTTAGGCCAATGATAAATCCGTTAAAATATCCAAGATTCAATCCGGTGCCGAGAAACATTTGCTCTCTGTTGAATTTACTTTGTGCCATTCCGGATAACATACCCAATAACAACATCGTCAGCAATAAACATCTCTTTATTTTAATGCGAGTTATCATGTGTAGAAGCTTTTTATTGTCTCGAAATTAGGTATTTCAAATATCAAAGATTTTTCCCGGATTGAGAATAAGATTAGGATCAAATGTTTTCTTAATTCCTCTCATGAGCTCAATGGCCGCATCCTGCATCACGACAGGCATAAATCCTTTCTGTATCAAACCGATGCCATGTTCACCACTGATAGTGCCACCTAGGCTATGTACAAGTGCAAACAGGTCTTTCAGGATTGTATTCATTGCTTCATTACCATAACTGTTGGGTGTGCCTTCTTTATGTATTCTTACATGCAAGTTGCCATCACCTGCATGTCCGTAACACACCACATCAAATTGATGTTTTTTGCCCAGTGCTTTTACGCCTCTGATCAAAGCGGGAAGTTCTGCGCGGGGAACTACGGTATCTTCTTCGATGGTATAGCCTTTCAATTTTACCGCTTCTGCTGTTCTGCGGCGAAGTTTCCACAATTCTGCTTTTTGCTGCGCATCATCTGCAAAGTAGATCTCACCGATATCATATTGGGTAAGCAGTTCGCTGATGGCTTCCATTTCTTTCATCAATACTTCGGTGTCATTACCATCCACTTCAATGATCAAATGAGCAGCCGTATCTTCTGTAACAGGCACTACGCTGCTGTCGACCATTTTGCTGACAATTTGTAGCGCATCAATCTCAACTAATTCCAGTCCGCTCGGAATAAATCCTGCTCTGAATATTTCACTCACGGCTTCGCCCGCCTGTTCTAGATTTCTGAAAGGCACCAGCATTAATAAATCATGTTTGGGTAGGGGGATGAGTCGTAATACAATTTTGGTGACAATACCCAATGTCCCTTCGCTTCCAACCATCAGTTGTGTCAGATTGTAGCCCGTTGCATTCTTTAATACATTGGCGCCAGTCCAGATGATTTCTCCGGTAGGCAACACTACCTCCAGATTTAAAACATAATCCTTCACAACTCCATATTTCACAGCTTTGGGGCCGCCGCTGTTTTCGGCGATATTACCGCCGATAAAACAGGATCCTCTGCTACTGGGATCGGGTGGATAGAATAAACCAACCGCTTTTACTTCATTCATCAATACTTCCGTAATCACACCTGGTTCGGTGGTAACCTGTAAGTTGCGCTGATCGATATCCAAAATAGCATTCATTCGTTCTGTGCTAAGTACCACACCTCCCTTAAGTGCTAGGGCCCCACCACTCAGGCCGGTACCGGCTCCGCGAGGGGTAACGGGAATTTTGTGTTGGTTGCACAGTCGCATGATGTTACTGATCTCCTCTGCTGTTCGGGGTTTCACTACTACCTCAGGAATGAAATGTAAATTTTCCGTTTCATCGTGGGCGTAGATATCCAGGGTTTCCTCATCTGCAAAAAGATAATCATTACCTACAATAGAACGCAGTTCCTCTATAAGTGCAGGGGTCAATTTAGAATAATTCAGAGTCGAAGATGTTGTTGTTTGCATCAGCTTGATTCTATGGTCGTTGTGCAAAAGTCGGGAAAGGTTTTTATCTATAAAAATAATGTGGAGGATCCCGCTTTGCGGGAGTTGTCGGGGTGTCAGTCTCGCCTTGGGCGAGATGTTGTCAAGGATATCAAGAGGGAAATGATTCTTGATCTTTAAAAAAAATTAACTTCGATGACATGTTGGCTTCTGAATACATTGACTACTACGCTTTACTGAATCTGCCTCCGCATGCTACAGTTGATGAGATCAGGCGGGCCTATCGCAAGAAGGTAATGGATTGTCATCCCGATCTTTATCCGGACAACCCGGATAAACTTCGGTTATTCAACACTGTTAAAGAGGCTTATGAAACGCTGATTCATCCGCAAAAAAAAGAGATCTATTTACAGGAAAGATGGCGGCGAAAGGCGGCAGGACAATCGCCAGGTGAGGGAGTTTTTTCTGCAGTTGATTATCTCAAAAAATGTCTGGCATTGAATCGACAACTGGCAGCAATGGATGCTTACCGGATTTCGGAGCAACAGATTTTTCAGCAGTTAAATCAATTGCTTGTTAAAGATAAAATAGTTGCACTTCAGGATGTTAAAGATCCTTTACTCTTGCGATCGGTTGCAGCGGCTTTGATTCCATGCATACGTTTTTTATCATTGCAGCCATTTCTGAAAATATCACATGCCCTGATGCAATTGTTAGGTGATGATGTATTGATGCAACAAAAAATAAATAAACTAATATCTGAAAAAAAAAGGGAGCGACGTTTGTCTTTATGGAAGGTTCCTTTGATTGTATTGTTAACAGCTCTTCTTTGTTGGATGATGTATTGGCTTTGATATATTCTCTCATTTACTCTCGCCATAGCCAGGGGTTTAAACCCCTGGCTATGGGAATTACTTTTAATCAACCCTCCAACTGCCAACCTTCTACTATCTTTGCCTCATGCATTATGTTTCTGCTGAGGGGCTTACAAAGAGCTATGGTATTCGTCCTCTTTTTGAATCCATCACCTTTCATATATCTGAAGGAGATAAAATTGCGCTGATTGCAAGAAATGGTAGTGGGAAATCTACCTTACTGAAGATTCTTGCAGGAAAGGAATATCCGGATGAAGGTTCTTGTTTTATCAATAAAGAAGTGCAAGTGGTTCTTTTTGAGCAGGAAACAAAATTTATTTCAGGTGCTTCCGTGTTAGATAATATTTTCCATCATCGTCATCCTGTTATGGATACCATCAAGCATTATGAAGCACTAGTGAATGATCCCAAAGAAACAGAAGCCTATCATACTTTACTGAATGAGGCAGTTGTTAGCATGGATGAAAAAGGGGCCTGGGATTTTGATGCTAAAGTGAAACAGATTCTTGGGAAATTACAGATCCATCATTTGAATCAGCCGATGGATACGCTGTCGGGCGGACAAAAAAAACGGGTTGCACTTGCACGTACATTGATTGATATTGGATTTGATAACCGACATGTTTTACTGATTATGGATGAGCCTACCAATCATCTGGATGTTGCGATGGTGGAATGGCTGGAGCAATATATCAATAAAGAGAATATCACCTTACTACTCGTAACGCATGATCGTTATTTTTTAGATTCTGTTTGTGATGAGATCTGGGAGCTGGAAGGAGGAAATATTTACACTTACAAAGGGGACTATGAAAATTATCTTACCCGTAAGGCTGCCCGTATCGAAAGTGAGCTGGCAAGTATAGATAAGTCTAAAAATCTTTATCGCAAAGAACTGGAGTGGATGCGCAAGCAACCCAGGGCTCGTACTACCAAAAGTAAATCCAGGCAAGATCGCTTTTATGATATTGAAGCGAAAGCCAAAGCCAAGCTCGAAGATCAGCAACTGAAGCTCGATATGAAAATGACACGATTGGGCGGAAAGATTGTGGAGATGAAAAAAGTGTATAAATCCTATGCCGATAAGATTCTTCTCAAAGGATTTGATTATACCTTTAAAAAAGGAGAAAGGGTAGGTATCATTGGAAAAAACGGGGCGGGCAAATCTACTTTCCTTGAAATTTTACAGGGGATTATGGAGCCTGATAGTGGGAAGATTAATACCGGAGATACCGTTGTATTTGGTCACTATGCACAGAAAGGGCTGGAGGTAAAAGAAGATATGCGGGTGATTGAGTATGTAAAAAATATTGCAGAGAATTTTCCTTTGAGCAGTGGGGGTTCTTTAAGCGCCGCTCAGTTTTTACAGCTTTTTCTTTTTGAGCCTGATAAACAGTACAGCTATATTTCCACATTAAGTGGGGGAGAAAAAAGAAGATTGCAGTTGTTGACGATTTTGTTTAAGAATCCCAATTTTTTAATTCTCGATGAGCCAACCAATGATCTGGATTTGCCCACATTGGCAGTACTGGAAAATTTTCTTGAGGAGTTTGCCGGATGTCTGCTAATGGTAAGTCATGATCGGTATTTCATGGATCGGCTGACAGATCATTTGTTTGTTTTTAAGGGAGACGGAGTGATCGAAGATTTCCCCGGGAATTATGCAGATTATCGGATGTCGCAAAAAGATGAGCCTTCAAATCCTGTAACTACTAATGAAAAGAAGGATGATATATTAAGTTCCGGTACTTCTCAATTGAGTGAGTCCAAAAAAAGGTTGAGTTATAAAGAGAAGCGAGAGTTTGAAATGCTGGAGGGAGAAATCGCAGCACTGAGAGAAGAAAAGAAAAATCTTGAATTACAATTAGTAGGAGGTCATCAAAATTATCAGGAATTAGAGATCATTACTACACGTATCGGTCAAATTGATATACTTGTAGACGAGAAAGAAATGAGATGGCTGGAATTAAGCGAGTATAGTATTTAATATTAAACAGCAAAACTTTCTCCGCAACCGCAGGTGCGGGTAGCGTTGGGGTTGTTGAAGTAGAAACCTTTACCATTTAAGCCTTCGCTGAAATCAAGAGTGGTATCCAGCAGATATAAAAAGCTTTTCAGATCTGTTACCACTTTAACGCCGTTGTTTTCAAATACCTGATCGTTGGGTTTGGATTCATTATCAAAATCCAGTTTGTAACTGAGGCCGCTGCATCCTCCGCCCACAACAGATACACGCAAGAACCAGGACTCATCCTGAATCTGCTCTGCCTGCTGCATTAGGCTGAGTACTTTTTCTTTGGCTTTGTCACTTACGTAAATCATGGTAAAGGCAAAATTAGGAATTAATAATTAGGAATTAATAATTAGGCGGAGAGACAAAGACAGATTAACAACATTTTATTTATTATTGATTAAGCGTATCGTTTCGATTGCCAGATCTATTTCTTCCTTTGTCGTCATTCTGCCCAGGCTAATCCGAAAAGTTTTATTCATCTGCTCTTTGGTAAGTTCCATTGCTTTTAATACATGGCTTCCTGATGTGTTACCGCTATTACACGCACTTCCAGAGGATACAGCAATTTTGTTGCAGAGGGCGGGAATCAGCGCGCTGCCTTCATAATCGTTTAGCGTTATATTGCAGATGTTGGGAAGCCTATCTGTATGTTCTCCTTGGATGGTGATGTTCAAGTACTCTTTGCAGGTTCTTTCTAAAAACATTCTTAGTTCCGTAAT
>CAZZJD010000074.1:0-7578 GCA_964654305.1 uncultured Chitinophagaceae bacterium | reverse complement strand
GGCAAAATACAGGCCTGTTGATCCAGAGGCGATTCGAACTTACAGAAACGGAGTGAGGCAGGATCTTGATTACTCGGTTCTGGCACTCATTCTTTGCTGGGGACTAAACATTGTAGACGCAGCGGTAGACGGGCACTTAAAATCCTTTGATGTCAGTGAAAATTTAAGCATAAAGATCAACCCATATATAACCCCCGCTACTCAAAGCGGAGGGATGCAATTAACATTTGATTTCGGTAAAAGAAAAAAATATCATTCTAAGATCACCTATTAAATTCTTTGCAATGAAAATTACGCTGATCGGATTCGGGAAAATGGGAAAGGCAATTCATGAGCAGGCCATAAAGAGAGGCCATTCTATTTCTATGATTATTGATTTAGACAACAAGCATGAACTGACTCCGGAAAATCTGAAGCAAACTGATGTTGTAATCGAATTTACCACTCCGGAAACCGCCTTCGAGAATGTTACATTTTGTCTGCAACAGGGCACTCCTGTGATTTGCGGATCTACCGGATGGCTGCATAGGCTGGATGAAGCAAAATCAACTGCCGAAGTTCATCAAACCGGTTTGATTGTAGCCAGTAATTTCAGTGTGGGTGTGAATTTATTTTTTGAACTGAATAAAAAATTAGCCGCACTCATGCGTGGGCATACAGAATATGAACCCTCATTGCTGGAAGTACATCACACGCAAAAACTGGATAGCCCAAGCGGTACAGCCATTAGTCTGGCAGAGCAAATACTTGAAAAATTGCCCGAGAAAGAAAAATGGGTTAATCATCCTTCAGATGTTAAAAATGAATTAGTCATTCTCAGCGAAAGAAAAGACCCTGCTCCTGGCACTCATCATGTAAAATACAGTTCGGCTATAGATGATATTGAGATCATACATACCGCGCACAATCGTACCGGATTCGCTTTAGGAGCCGTCCTCGCAGCAGAATTTATTGCAGGGAAGAAAGGATTTTATACGATGAAGGAAGTACTGGGAATTTGATCTACAAGTCTTATCTCAAATCTACCAATTCCACTCCCGGATATTTTTTTTGATCGAATACGAACACATCATCTGTCACTTGAGCATTGCCATTGAGTGAACTAACAGTATAAACATAGTGTACGCCACTTTTTTCCATTATCTTGGTACTGTAAAGATTCTTACTAGATTTATCAATATGGAGATATACTTTGAAGAATGATTTTGATTTGTCGTAAGGCGTTAGTTCAACTTCATACAACTGCTTACCAGCTTCTGCTTTATCAGCATTTAAGCGATATAAAAAATCTTTATCATAAAAATTGGTAAATAATTTTTGAGGCGTAATCGTATTCTGTACGGGATCAAATTTTGAAATCGTGACTTCATTTGCCGACTGATCATAGGTCCATATATTTACTCCATCACAAAAAATATCCTGTCCGCCCGTAAGAGTGATGCGATATTTAGTTCCTTTCATATAGAGATTTCCTTTTTTCACACCTAGCACTTTTCCATTGGCATCTTCATTCTTAAATACAAAACTTGCTTTAACAGCTTTGTATTTTTTAAAGTTGGCACTTACTTGGTCCAATACTTTCTTGGCATTTGCATCACTTTGTCCCATGGATTTATTTTGTGCTTGTACCGAAAGATGGAAAATCGTTGCAAAAAGAACCAGAATAGCACTCAAACACTTACCCATAAATTATCTTATTAATTATCAGGCAAAATTCAAGTAATTAGTTTAAATAACAAGCAGGCCTAGAAATTATTTATGGGAATTGTGAGGGTATTAACACAAGGCAGGCGGTGGACAAAAAAATAGCGTTATAAATTTCATTTCTCGTCTTATGCAAAAAGAACAATATCTCAGTTTTTGTCTTTTTAAATTTGATTTATATCTATTCAAATCCGGACAACAACTGATCCAGTTCAGCTTCAGACTTCACCAATACTTCGCGGGCTTTACTTCCCTGGCTCTTTCCTACTACACCGGCCGCTTCCAGCTGATCCATCAATCTTCCGGCTCGATTATAGCCCAGTTTCATCCTGCGCTGCAATAAAGAAGTCGATCCTACCTGATTTTGTACAATGAGTCGTGCAGCATCGGCAAAAAGGGGGTCTTTGCTATTTACATCAAATTCTTTGGAGTCCATATCTTTCTCGTCAACATATTCTGGCAACAGGAAAGCCTGAGGGTATCCTCTTTGTTCTGAAATAAATGAAACAACATCATCGACTTCAGGGGTATCTACAAAAGCACATTGCAAACGAGTCAACTCACCATTGTAGCTGATGAGCATATCACCTTTACCAATCAATTGCTCGGCGCCTCCGGTATCTAAGATTGTACGACTATCTACTTTGGAAGAAACTTTAAAGGCAATACGAGCTGGGAAGTTTGCTTTGATGGTGCCAGTGATAATATTTACAGAAGGTCGTTGCGTGGCAATAATCAGATGAATACCTACGGCACGGGCCAGCTGAGCCAAACGGGCGATGGGAGTTTCTACTTCTTTACCGGCAGTCATGATCAAATCGGCAAATTCATCAATTACCAGTACAATAAATGGCAAATACTGATGTCCATTCTGAGGATTGAGTTTGCGGGCTACAAATTTTTCATTGTATTCTCTAAGCTGGCGACAACCGGCTTCTTTGAGCAAATCATATCGGTTATCCATTTCAATACACAAGGCATTAAGTGTACTAATCACTTTTTTGGTGTCGGTGATAATGGCATCTTCTTCTCCGGGAAGTTTAGCAAGAAAATGATGTTCGATATGACGATACAAGCTCAACTCTACCTTTTTAGGGTCTACCAATACAAATTTGAGTTGAGAAGGATGTTTCTTATAAAGTAATGAAACCAGAATTGCATTCAATCCAACCGACTTACCCTGACCGGTAGCACCTGCCATGAGTAAGTGAGGCATCGTAGCCAGATCAACAATAAAATTTTCGTTGTCAATTTTTTTGCCAATAGCGATAGGTAGTGCGTGGGTGCTCTTCTGGAATTTTTCACTGGCAAGTAAGGTTTTCATACTTACCACCGTCTTCTTTACATTAGGTACTTCGATACCGATTGTTCCTTTGCCTGGTATTGGAGCAATGATCCGAATGCCGAGCGCAGCGAGGCTGAGCGCAATATCATCTTCTAGATTTTTGATACGTGAAATACGTACACCTGCTGCTGGAACGATCTCATATAATGTTACGGTTGGGCCAACGGTTGCAGATATCTTTTGAATTTCAATATCGTAATTGCGAAGGGTGTTGAGAATTTGATTTTTATAGTTCTCTAGTTCGGCTGGATCCTGAACAATTTTCTCACTGCCATGATTTTCCAACAAATCAAGTGTAGGAAATTTATAATCTTTCAGATCTAAAAAAGGATCGTACAGGGTTCCAATCTTTCCTGTAGAAGCCGGCGTTTCCGATGTCGTTTTAGGCAATTCATCAGGAACGGTTTTAATTTCAAGCGTAAGATCTTCTTCACTTAGGCTGCCAGGAGTTGAAGTATGTGTGCCTGTTGCAATTGTTTGCAGGCCTGGGCCACTTACTACAGGTTCAGCTTCTTCAACCAATACAGGCTCTTCTTCCTCTGGAGATAAGGGTTGTTCTTCAATCGCAGGTTCAGGAGTTTCTTTTTCCGAGATTGTAAACTGATTTAATATATCGTTTTCAGATGATGTTTGATCTACTATTGGAAAGGGAGTGCCACTCTTTATTGTATTTCCTTCTTCTTTTTCTACTGCTTCAGGTTCTGCTACCAATTCAGGCATAGCTGCCGTTGATTCAGGTTCTTCATTTAAGCGTATTTGTTTTTTTTCAGGCCATTTAAAAACGGGATTAAATCGCCATATAATATATGACATCAATGCAATGATCAAAATAATTGCAGTACCTGCTGTTCCAACAAAAGAATGCAGCCATGCTTCAGCATAGTTACCGATAGCACCACCCCAGGGGAAAGGATAGGAGGAAAGAAAAAAAGCGAAAAAAACAGGAAAAATCAATAGACCGGCCAGTACGTATTTAATATTTTTAGCAACCGAAAAAACAGATCTAGCAAATAGTAAATTTACGCCCAGTACAAAAAAGAAAGCACAAAATAAGTAAGAAGCCACGCCAAAGGAAGCATAAAAGAAAATATGAGCCGTCCAAGCGCCAAGTCGACCCAACAGATTCGCCACTTCCAGGTTCATATCAAATAAAAAACTTGCAGTACCCTTTAACACTTTATCCTGATCATCTTTCCATGTAAAGAGATAAGAAGTGAAGGAAAGAAAAAGATAGAGAGAAAAAAACAATAAAACGAAGCCGATTATTTTATGGGTACGTTCATCACGCACCCAATGTTTGAGGCTGTTTTTTTCTATTGGTTCTGGTTGTAAATCCTCATGCTCTTCTGAGGCTTGCTTTTTCTTTTTTGGCATGTAAACAAAGATAATAAAATTTAGATCGCAGATATGATCAGGTACGGGCCCTGGCAAGGGAAGATGCTAGGAGAATCCATCCCGCCATAAAACATACGCCACCCAGAGGGGTAATCATTCCCAACCACTTGAAAGTGATGAATCCTTTTGCAGTAAGCATACATAAAGCATATAAGGACCCGCAAAAAAGAATGAGTCCACATTTAAAAAAAAGCACAGCCGTTCGTAGTCTTTTGATATTTGCAGAGGGGGACAGCATACCGCAAATTATCAATGCAAAAGCATGGTAAAAATGATAGGTTACGGCCGTATGATAGGTATGTTGATATTTGGCATCTAATAACCCCTGCAGTGCGTGGGCGCCGAAGGCGCCCGCCATTACGGCCAAAGCCAGTAGCAAACAGCCTGTAATAATTTTATTACGATCCATGCCTTCTGAGAATTCTTTCAAAGTTGTCATTTTGTAGAAAAACAGTATCTAAATGATAAATACTCTGTGAATAATAAAATTTTCTTTCTTCAAGTTTATCCGAAATGAATGAAATCAATGCATCATCCGTAAGATCTTTTATAAGTGGCCTATTGGCTTTTTCTTCTTTTAATCTTGCGGCAAGCATTTTAGGAGAACTTTTAAGATAAATAGTTACCCCTTTACGATTCATATTTTTCATATTATGAAAGAAACAAGGCGTACCTCCGCCACAGCTCATTATGTAATTATCTTTCTTTAAAAAGCGCTGTAAAACTTTTCTTTCCAGCTTCCTAAAACCCTTCTCACCTTGCTTTTCAAAAATTTCAGCGATTGATTTTCCTGCAGTTTTTTCAATTTCGTGATCCAGTTCTATCAGAGACAATCCGAATTGCGCACTCCACTGCTTGCCCCAGTAGGATTTTCCCGAACCCATAAAACCAATTAAGAAATAACGCATGACTTCCAAAATTTCAAGGCGAAAATAATAAATGACTGATCTTAAAAAAAATCCCGGCCTTTGAGCCGGGATTTGAGAAATGCAGATTATTTAGGTTATTCGCCTGCCTGATCTTTAGATTCGCCATCCATTTTTTTCTTCAGATTGGCTAATACGTCCAGATCACCTAAAGTTGTTTTTTCAACTTTATTTTGCAGATCTTTTACCGCTTTCTTGGTTCTGGCTGCATCAGCTTTCTTCTCTTTCACCACAGCTTCTTTCTCTTCTGCTACAGCTTGCTCCCAGATACGAGCATGACTCAGCACAACTCTTTTTTCATTACGGTCAAACTCTATAACCATAAACTGAGCAGTTTCTTCTGCCTGAACCTGCTTACCGTCTTCCTTATTTAGGTGACGGTTAGGCGCAAAACCTTCAATGCCATAAGGTAACTGTACCAAAGCACCCTTATCATCTTTACGTACCACTACGCCATCATGAATGGTACCGATACCGAAGGTTTCTTCCAGTTGATTCCAGGGATCTTCTTCCAGTTGTTTGTGACCGAGTTGCAGTTTTCTGTTATCCTTATCGATACTCAGTATTATAATATCAATATGCTGGCCCACTTTTGTGTATTCACTAGGATGATTAAAGCGCTTCGTCCAGCTAAGGTCGCTAATATGAATCATACCTCCGATTCCCGGCTCAAGCTCTACAAACACACCATAAGGAGTAATATTTTTTACCAACCCTTTATGTTTACTTTCAACAGGATATTTGTCTTCAATAGCGCTCCATGGATCCTGGGAAAGTTGTTTGATAGACAAACTCATCTTACGGGCATCTTTATCCAATGTAACAATCTTAGCTTCATGCTCATCGCCCATTTTGAAGAATTCTTTGGCGTTCACCGGTGTGTTCGCCCAACTAATTTCACTAACGTGTACCAAACCTTCAATACCCGGTGTGATTTCTAAAAATGCACCATAATCTTCAATATTAACCACTTTTCCTTTGATGGTATTACCTTCAGAAATAGTTTCAGGTAACTGATCCCAAGGATGCGGAGTCAATTGTTTTAAACCAAGGCTGATTCGTTTTTTCTCATCATCAAAATCAAGAACAACCACATTGATCTTTTGATCCAGTTTCAACACTTCGCTTGGATGCGTGATGCGCCCCCAACTGATATCTGTAATGTATAGCAGACCATCTACACCACCCAGATCCAGGAAGGCTCCGAAATCGGTAATATTTTTGATAGTTCCTTCCAACACTTGACCTTTTTCGAGCTTGCTCATGATGGCCACGCGCTGTTGTTCGATATCGCTTTCAATAAGTGCTTTATGACTTACTACCGCATTTTTGATTGTTTCATTAATCTTAACCACTTTAAACTCCATGGTCTTACCAACAAACTGATCATAATCGGTAACAGGCTTCACATCAATCTGAGAGCCTGGCAGGAAGGTTTCCATACCGAATACATCTACAATCAAACCACCTTTTGTTTTACTTGTAACCAAACCGGTAACCACCTCTCCTGTCTTGTGAATTTCCATGATACGCTCCCATGCACGTGAAATACGAGCAAGTTTGCGACTCAGGTGAAGGTGACCTTGGCGATCTTCTTTTTCTACTACCAATACTTCTACAGTATCTCCAATTTTCAATCCGGGTGTATCACGGAATTCATTAAGAGAAACAAGTCCATCACTCTTAAATCCGATGTTTACCACGACATCTGTTTTGGTAAGTGCCACTACTTGGCCGTTTACCATTTCACCATCATTTACCTGCTTGAAAGTGCCATCATAGACTGCATCATACTTGGCCTTTTCATCAGCGCTGTAAAGGGTTACGTTTCTTTTGTCCACGCTCCAGTCGAAATCATCATGAGCCGTAGCGGGTACTTCAACAGGCAAATTTGTTGACGCTGTAGTTGCAACTACCTCAGGGGCAGCCGCAGACTCCTGTTGCTCAGCGTTTGAGTTAACAATGATATTTTCTGACATAAAAAATTTCCCGATGGTTTTTTTTCGGGGGTGCAAAGATATGAAAAACAGGAGAAAATTAGCTATTTTTTCATATACATAACCTCTTTTATAATGCGGACGGTACGAGGAATGTCCGGCAGATAAGCAGTTACAAGGCTGGGGGCATAGTGCATTGGGGCATCCGCACTAGTTATACGGCGGATGGGAGCATCCAGATAATCAAAACCTTCTTTTTGTATTCTGTAAG
>CAZZJD010000073.1:0-7770 GCA_964654305.1 uncultured Chitinophagaceae bacterium | reverse complement strand
CCACATGAATTCAAAACATTTACAATTCATCCGTAGACTAGTAGCAGCCGTATTAATTATCCCGATTCTCGTAATAATTACGGGCAATAAAGTTAAAGATGCGAATGTTTCAGTGAAAGATTATTTAAATAGTAATCATCCGGTAAATGCAAACGATCTTTTTGAATCCATGCAGCTAGCGTGTACTGGTATAAGCAGAGATGCTTTCTTTAAAGCTTGGCAAGGGTATTATCAATTAACGCAAAGCAATCGTGACGTTAAGAGTGGCTTAATAACCATTATTGATTTTTCTCAGCCATCCAATAAGGAAAGACTATTTGTAATTGATATTAACAATAGAAAATTATTATTCACATCACTTGTAGCCCATGGCAGAAACAGCGGACTGGTTTATGCAAGAAGCTTCTCTAATAAACCGGAAACATATAAAAGTAGTCTGGGTTTTTATAAAACATTAAATACCTATGAAGGAGAAAATGGTTTTTCTCTCCGGCTGGAAGGTTTAGAAAAAAACATTAACGATAAAGTTTATGAAAGATCAATTGTGATGCACGGGGCCGACTATGTTTCGAAAGAAATAGCAAAAGCAAAAGGCTATATCGGACGCAGTTATGGATGTCCTGCGATTCCACATGATATAGCTTCCGACATAATAAAAACCATTCAAAATGGGAGTTTACTTTTCATTTATCACCCCAGTAAAAAATATGAAAAACAATCTTCCCTAATCTGAAAAATATATTACAACAAAAACCACCAACTGAATAACTGAATGGAAACACCTGTAAAATACCCCAGATATATTTCATATGGATGATGATGAAGCCGCCGAATTCTTGCAGCAGAAACCAAGCCGGCCAGAAAGAAGGATAGCATCAAAATAAATCCATCATTAAGCCTATCTGAAAAAAGCATGAGAACCAGCAAAGCATTCGAGCCCCCAAAACCAATCGCATGCATACTGATCTTGACATAGTTATTTATAATTAAAGATATTGATGCCGTCAAAAAAAGCGCTAAAAAAAAGGCACGCATTTCAAAAGGATCATCAAGTTTTTTTGAAACATAATAACTCCAAAAAAAGAAAGTAATACATGCGACATACGGAATAATTCTTTCTCTCTGCGTCTCCAGTCTGATGGAATTAATAAAACCAAGCCCCTTTAATAAAATGACCGTCATAAAAGGTAAAAAAACAGCAGTTCCAATTACTCTTAATAATACCAGCATTTTCCCCTCAGGATTAAATCCAATAAAAATCAAAGGATTTGCATATAAAAGATATAAAGTAGTCCAAATAATTAAAAGAATCGGATGAAATATATACGACAGTATAATCGATACATAGTCAGTTATATTTTCAGGCATCTTTTTTAATTGTAATCTTCCTCCTTGTGAAACTTCCATATTATAATACCATATTAATTACAAGCTAAAATTTTTTTCGTAAACGAGCAACCGGAATATTTAACTGCTCTCTGTATTTTGCTACAGTTCTTCTTGCTATTTGGTACCCATTTTCTTTTAATAGTTCCGTTAACTGATCGTCACTTAAAGGATTATCGCGATGTTCGCCCTCAATCAGGTCTGTTAATATTTTTTTGACCTCTCTTGTTGATACTTCTTCTCCGCCCTCCTTACTCAGTGATTCACTGAAAAAATATTTGAGTCGATAAGTTCCGAATTCTGTTTGCACAAATTTACTGTTTGCAACCCTACTTACTGTAGAAATATCGAGCATTGTTTTTTCGGCAATATCTTTTAAAATCATAGGCTTTAAAGACATCTCATCACCTGTAAGAAAAAAAGATTGCTGATAATCCATAATAGCATTCATGGTAAGCAATAGGGTGTTTTGCCTTTGCTTAATAGCATCAATAAACCATCTCGCAGCATCAATTTTTTGTTTAATAAATAATACAGCTTCTTTTTGTCGCCTATCTTTTTTGCTACCTTTCTCGTATTGAATAAGCATCTCCCTGTAATCATCACTAATTTTTAGTTCAGGTGCATTTTTATTATTCAGAGAAAGTTCTAATATGCCATTATTATTGACTATAAAGAAATCAGGTATAACATATGTCTCTGCCTTAATTTCCGGACTTACAGTTCCTCCTGGTTTTGGATTTAATTTGGTAATAAGCCGAATCGCCTCTCTCATTTCTTCTGATTGCAGACCCAACGATTTTTGAATTTTTTCAAAATGCTTTCTTCCAAATTCTTCAAAAAAACGATCTAATATGGCAATAGAAATATTAATGATCTTCGTAGGCTTTTTTCTTGATTTATGTCTAAGTTGAATCAATAAGCATTCCTGTAAATGTCTGGCACAAATTCCGTGAGGCTCAAATTGCTGTATCTTATCGATCAAAGATTCAACTTCCGCTTCGTTCGTGTCAATATTCTGTAAAAAAGCCAAGTCATTGACTATGGCAGATGCGTCTCTTCTTAAGTATCCGTCCTCATCAATACTACCCACTATTTGTTCTGCAATAATCTGTTGACGATCATCAAGATCAAGCATGGTAAGCTGCTGAATAAGCAAATCAAAAAAGCTCGTTTCAGACTTAATGGGTAAACCTGGCTGATCGGCTGCGTGCTGATAAGCCTCCTCTTTAGTTCGATAATCAGCAACATCATCATCACTGTCTGTATAGTATTCACTAATATCTGCTTGTTCGTAATCTTCTTCGCTACCATCTGGCTCCTTAGCATCATCAGTATCATATTCCTCTTTATATTCCTCCCCATATTCCAAATCTTGTCCTTGTTCAAGAGCAGGATTTTCTTCTAGTTCTTCTTTTATTCTTTCATCTAGGTATGCGGTAGGGACCTGCAGTAACTTCATCAGCTGTATTTGCTGTGGAGATAGTTTCTGAAGTAATTTTTGATGCAATCCCTGACTGAGTGCCATTGAAATAAGTATCTTTATGATATGAATTCATGTGCAAAATTATTAAATCCTAATGGATTGAAACCCTTTATGGCATATAAATTCTGTATTTATTGAAATATAATTAAGTTTTATGAAACAGATTATTTTAAGCGTATTTGTTTGCCTTATATCTAATTTAGCGTTCTCACAAAAAATATATACTGTTAATTACGAAAGCAGGGCTGACCTTAAAGTCTTTGTCGTTAATTACGAAAGTCGAGCAGATCTCAAAGTATATAAAGTAAATTATGAAAACAGGGCCAATGGCAATGAAGGAAAATGGTTTTTTGTGAATTACGAAAATCGGGCTGATAAAAAGATTTATTTTGTAGACTATGAAAGCCGGGCAGACTTAAAGATATTCTTTGTGAATTATGAAAGCAAGGCTGGATGGATTAATAAGTCAAAAAAACACCTGATGTATTAAAAATGCTTAATAAATAATCAGGATTTAAAATACTTTTTTAAGCGGAGAAAATATGATTCATAGTACTTGTAGCTTATTATAGATACAGGAATCACTATAATTAAGGTCAAAATGAACGTAGTAAGAGGAGTTAAAATGATATCATAGAATTCGGCAGTTTTTGTAAGTATAGTTAATATAGGCGCATGCCAACAGTACATTCCTAATGTTCTTTTCCCGAGATATTGAAACCAAGATATATCGGTAATTAATGAAGGTCGGTATTTCCCAAAACTCACATTGATAATGATCAGTGAATAACCAACTGAAAGAACAAGTTCTTTAAAAGGTAAAAAAGCATCATGAGATGTAGAAAAGCCAATTATAAGCAACATAATGCCTGCCAAAAAATAAAAAAAGGTCATCGATCGGTTAAGCGCTGAAAATTTTTGAAACAGGTGATTGCGTTCTACACAAAATATGGCCAAAAGATTACCAACACCAAAATTGATGAGAAAATACCACGAGTAGGCATAGTTGTAAAAATCATAAACAAAATAGGAGATTATATTAACCATTAAACCTATCGCCACAAAGGCAACACCGAACCATTTCCAAATAGGGAAAATGAAGAAAAATAAAAGCCCGAACAACACATAATATTGTTCAGTAACGCTCATGGCCCAAAGGTTTGCAAGCGGAAATAAAACATTCAAATCAAAGAAATTATGTACCAGCAATAAATAAGGCCACAACTTACCCGTAGTGATCGATCTTTCTAAAAATGATTCCAAAAGAATATTTAAGAAAAAGCATATGGCAACGATCGTAAAAAACAATGGTAGCGTACGTAAAAATCGGCGGGCCAGGTAACGCCTGAAATTAAAATTTCCCTTTTTGCGAATCTCGGATATAGATATGTAAGAGATCAGGAATCCGGTTAGTGTGAAAAAAAAACTATGTCCATTCAGTGTAGCATTTAACCTGGCATGATTGGCTAGTATGAATAGAAAAACAATAAAACGAAGCGTATCTAAAGCCGGAATGTATGCATAATATGAAGGGTCATTTTGTTCTTTATTCACTTCTTAAAACTTATTTAAGATAATATTTCCAATATGATCTTCCTGTCATTACTCAGCCTCGGCACCTTATGCTGTCCGCCCAATTTCCCTTTGCGCTGCAACCAGGCATGAAAGGTTCCTTTTTCTACCGAATGCACTACCGGCCTACGCAAAGCTAAGTCTTTATATCGCTTGGCCTCATAATCGCTATTCACTCGCTTTAATGCTATATCAAGTTCATATACAAAATCATCCATCAACTGAGGCATTTTTTCAAATTCAATGAGCCACTCATGAGCACCAACCCCCTCATCAGAATAATAAATAGGCGCTGCGGTATATTCATTTACAATAGCACCTGTTTGATTGCTTGCATATGCAATGGCAGTATCACTATTATCTACTATTAACTCTTCCCCAAAAGCATTTATAAAATGCTTTAATCTTCCGGAAACTTTAATACGATAAG
The DNA here is from genome assembly GCA_964654305.1 of uncultured Chitinophagaceae bacterium. Taxonomy (GTDB): domain Bacteria; phylum Bacteroidota; class Bacteroidia; order Chitinophagales; family Chitinophagaceae; genus Lacibacter. The sequence goes on along the minus strand of CAZZJD010000073.1, from coordinate 2,896 downwards.
GCTGTATAGAAGTGAATTGTACGGTATCGCCGACAATATATCTCCACAATCCACCATTCGTAGAAATGACAGGTGCGTAATTTTTACCTAATTCTACCTGATGCAGCCCAATGGTTTCGGGATATTTTTTTCCGTATTCTTCTAAAGGCATAAATTCATAAAATATGCCATGATCCGTAAACAATAGCATCCCGTCCTGATCAGGTTGATCCTGGGCTGCAAAAAATCCTTCACTGGCATTGTACATTTCCAGATAGTTTATGGATTTCCCTATAAGTTGCTGAAAATGCTCACGGTATGGCACAAACGAAACCCCTCCATGTAGGTATAGCTCAAGATTAGGCCAGACCTCTCCGATATTTTTTTTGCCTGTTATCTCCAGTATACGCCTGAATAACACGATAGTCCAAGTTGGCACACCTGATATAGATGTGATATTTTCAGAAATCGTAGAAATTGCCATTTTTTCAATCTTGCTTTCCCATTCACTCATCAAGGCAATGCTAAGTTCCGGCGTTCGGATCCAGTTGCTCCAGAAAGGTGCGTTTTGCATCAATACTGCACTGAGATCTCCAAAATGTATGTCATCATTCAGCGAGGTCACCTGATGGCTTCCACCTATCACCAAACCTTTACCGGTTAAAAGATCTGAAGCAGGAAAATTTTCATAGTATAAAGTTAGCACATCCTTTGCCGCTTTATAATGTCCCTCCTTTAAACTCTCTTCACTTACCGGAATGAATTTACTTTTTTCAGAAGTTGTACCACTACTTTTGGCAAACCAATTAACGGGTGTTGGCCATAAAATATTTTCTTCCCCATTCATCATGGCCTCTATATAAGGCTTGATATCCTCATATTCATGAACGGGAACGGTCTGTTTAAAATCCTTTACGTTGAATAGGTTTTCAAAACCATATTGATGTCCGAACTGGGTATATTGAGCAGTAGTAACCAGATCCTGAAGCACTTCCCGTTGCGAATCGGCCGGATGCTGCATCCAGCTCTCTATTCGCCACATGCGCATGCGGGCAAGTCGGGATATGGCAGGACTGAGCAATTTCATAATTGGTGCTACAAGTTAAAAAACATGCTTGAATAATAGATAATTAAATAGCTGATCTATCTTGGGAAAGATCATGAGCTTTTTCATGTAGATAGTCCTTACGCTTCAGCTCAAAATTTCTGCCCAAATAAAGGCGACGCACCTGCTCATCTGCGGCCAGCTCTTCAGCTGTACCATGCTTAAATATTTTGCCATCAATCAAAAGATAGGCTCTGTCGCAAATAGATAATGTTTCCGTTACGTTATGGTCTGTAATAAGAATACCTATGTTTTTATATTTAAGTCGGGCAACAACCGTTTGAATATCTTCCACGGCAATAGGGTCTACTCCGGCAAAGGGCTCGTCAAGTAGCATGAACTTGGGATCAACGGCAAGAGAGCGTGCGATCTCAGTTCTTCTTCTCTCCCCCCCACTTAAGGAATCTCCTTTATTATTTCTCACATGATGCAATCGGAACTCAGTTAGTAACTCTTCTACCCTTTGTTGTCGTTGGGCCTTATTAAGAGAAGTCATTTCCAATACAGATGCAATATTTTCCTCAACTGATAATTTTCTAAATACGCTAGCCTCCTGGGGCAAGTAGCCGATCCCCTTCTGCGCACGCTTATACATAGGCATTTTTGTAATGTTCTCATCATTAAGGAATACTTCTCCTTCATCCGGACGAACAAATCCAACAACCATGTAAAAAGTAGTTGTCTTTCCGGCACCATTGGGACCCAACAAACCTACTATTTCCCCTTGTTTTACTTCAATACTAACCTGATTGGCTACCGTTCGGTTACGATAACGTTTTACCAAGTTGTGCGTGTGTATGCTTAAACTCAAAATACTCAATTTTGTAAGGCGAAAATACCTGATTATGCTGATACCACCACCCCCCCTTAAAACAATCTTTGCAGATGCGGGCGGCCTGTTATATGTTTGCAGGAGTTTCATCCATCAACCCCATGGCAATCAAGGGGCTGGATCTAAGTAAACAGATATACAATGAAGGTAACAGAACATATAGCAGGGGCCAACAAAACGCTGGTTTCTTTTGAAATTCTGCCCCCCCTGAAAGGGAAAACAATCAATTCTATTTTTGATCATCTGAATCCTTTGATGGAATTCAAGCCCTCCTTTATTAATGTTACCTATCACAGAGCCGAACATGTTTTCAAAAAAAAATCTGATGGTACATTTGAAAAAGTAGAAGTAAGAAAAAGACCAGGGACAGTTGGTATTTGTGCGGCTATTCAAAATCATTATAATATTGATGCTGTACCTCATCTGATCTGCGGAGGATTTTCGAAAAGAGAAACTGAAGATGCGCTGATCGATCTCAATTTTATCGGCGTTCAGAATGTTCTGGTATTAAGAGGAGATGCCGCTAAAAATGAAACCTATTTTGAGCCGCATGCGGAAGGACATAAGTATGCGATCGATCTCTTAAAACAAACGATCAATCTCAACAGCGGTATTTATCTGGAAGAAGATATACGCGATGGATTCAGAACCGACTTCTGTGCCGGCGTAGCCGGGTATCCAGAAAAGCATTTCGAATGCCCGAATATGGAAATTGAAATGCAACGCCTCAAAGAAAAAGTAGATGCAGGAGCAGAGTATATCATGACGCAGATGTTTTTCGACAATAAGAAATTTTTTGCCTTTGTAGAAAATTGCAAGGCTATGGGCATCAATATCCCTATCATACCCGGCCTAAAACCTCTTACCACGAAGAAACAATTATCTGTTATTCCGCGTACCTTTCACGTGGATATACCCACTGATCTTAGTAACGAGATGATGAAAGCCAAAACAGATGAAGACTGCAAGAAAGTGGGAAC
>CAZZJD010000072.1:0-7855 GCA_964654305.1 uncultured Chitinophagaceae bacterium | reverse complement strand
CGGCTTTGTTCCATTTTTATTTTTTTGCGGTACAAAACCATAGCGGCAATTGCTGTTATTGTCAATCCTAAAATCACGGAAATCTTAGATAGTATTTTTACATAAGGCACTTGCCTTAACACATCGTAAGCCGGGCCAAAAAAGAAATAAAATAATAATAGAAAACTAGCAAGCACATTCACTGTTTTTCTTCTATCCGGAATCAAGAATGATAAACAGGCTACAATGATAAAAGGAAGCAGTAGCCAGAACAGCAAATGTGTTTTAAGTAAAAAAAAGGGGATCTGCTGGTGATATAAATAATAGTTATGAAGAATAAAATAAACAGGAATAAGAAAAACGTAAGCTTTAGGTAACCATCCGACTACTTGTTTTACGATTTTCATTTAAGCAGAATATTTTAGGAAGAAAGCAACTGTTTAAATTCAGAAAAAAGCACATCAATCTTGGAGAAATCCTGTCCGCCTGCAGTAGCTAATGTTTTTTGTCCACCACCACCACCTTTGATGATCGGAGCCACGACCTCTTTGATGAGCTTACCTGCATCCAGATTTTTTTCTTTCACTAAACTATCACTTATTGCAATCGCAACTGATGCCTTGCCAGATATTTTGGCACACAATACTACCACTCCATCCTGTAATTGCTGATTTAGTTCGTGGGCTAATTTCTTTACTGCATCAGCGCTGCTCACTTCTACTACTTTCCCAATAAAAGAAATGCCATTGACATTTTCTTTCTGACTGATTAATTCATTTCGCAATCCAATTAAAATCTGACTTTCAAGCTGCTCCGCTTTCTTTCTCAATTGACTAAGTTCATCCTGTAAATTGACAACTGCCTGCACGGGATCTTTTGCATTTTTCAGCGAATCCTTCACAGCCATAAGCTGAAGCAGTTCATTGTTGATATAATCTTCAGACGCTACCCCACTTACCGCTTCCACCCTTCTGACACCTGCAGCGACAGCAGATTCAGATACGATTTTAAAATAACCTAACTCCCCTGTATATCCCACATGCGTACCCCCACATAATTCTATGGAATACTTTTCATCCATATCGACCACGCGCACCAAATCCCCATATTTTTCACCGAATAAAGCCATAGCTCCCAATACTGTAGCTTCATCTTTCTTCATGGTTTTGATAACTACCGGATGATTCTCTCTTATTTTTTCATTCACCAATCGCTCTACGTTTTGAATCTCTTCCATTGTCATTTTAGCAAAATGCGAAAAATCAAAACGCAACTGTTCCGCATTCACTAATGAACCTTTTTGAGCTACATGTACCCCCAGTACTTTTCTTAAAGCTGCATGTAAAAGATGAGTGGCGGAATGATGTATAGTGATTTTTTTTCTTTGAATGGCATTCACGGTAGCATAGACTTCCGCATGTGGATGCTGAGGCAGTTGATCTCCGAATAAAATAATTAAATCATTTTCTTTTCGGGTATCAATAATATTGATCGCCTGATTTCCTATTGAGAGTAAACCGGTATCTCCCACCTGTCCACCGCTCTCTGCATAAAAAGGGGATTGCTCAAGCACAAGTTGATAATTGGTTTTCCCTTTCATATTAACCGTTCGATACCTGAGTAACTTTGTTTTGATCTCGAGGGTATCATATCCTACAAAACTTCCGCCTCCGGCATGTACTTCCACCCAATCGCCGGCATCAATGGCCGTAGCCGCACGAGACCGGTTTTTCTGCTGCTGCATCTCTGCATCAAATCCCGACTCATCAACTTGTAATTGATTTTCAGAAGCGATCAGACGCGTTAAATCAAGCGGAAAACCATAAGTATCATATAATTCAAATGCATCTTTACCGGATATAATTCCAGATGCAGCATCATTCAAAATATCAGCAATGCGTTTAAGTCCTTTGTCAAGCGTACGCAAGAAAGCTTCTTCCTCCTCACGAATCACTTTTGCCACAAATGACTCTTGATTTTTTAATTCAGGAAAAACATTTTCAAACTGCGTTGCCAGTAGCGGTACCAACGAACATAATAATGGAGATTTATGATCTAGATAAGAATAATAATAGCGGACTGCTCTTCTTAAAATTCTTCTGATCACATAACCGGCACCTGTATTGGAAGGTAGTTGTCCATCGGCAATGGTAAAACTGATGGCACGGATATGATCGGCAATCACTCTAAATGCGACACTTTGCTTATCATCTCCTGCCGTATATTTTTTCTGCGTTATTTTTTCTGTTTCCGCGATTGTACCACTGAAAATATCTGTATCGTAATTGCTTTGTTTGTTTTGCAGCACACGTACCAGTCTTTCAAAACCCATACCCGTATCCACATGTTTGGCTTTGAGCAATTCAAGACTTCCGTCTTTTTTACGATTATACTGGATGAAAACATTATTCCAGATCTCAATTACCTGTGGATGATCTTTATTCACTAATTCTCTTCCGGGTATTTTTTGACGCTCTTCATCTGAACGACAGTCGACATGAATTTCAGAGCAGGGACCGCAGGGACCTGTATCACCCATCTCCCAGAAATTATCCTTCTTATTGCCGTAAACGATATGATCTTCCGGCACCAGTTTTTTCCAGGCAGCCAGTGCGATGGATGAAGCAGGAAGATTTTCTTTGGCATCTCCTTCGAAAACGGTGACATATAAACGACTTTTATCCAGCTTATAGACCTCCGTCAACAATTCCCAGCTCCAGGCAATGGCCTCATTTTTGAAATAGCCTGCCGCTTCATTATCGGGATCGCCAAAGCTCCAGTTGCCCAACATTTCAAACATGGTATGATGATAGGTATCAACACCCACTTCTTCGAGATCGTTGTGTTTACCGCTAACGCGCAGACATTTTTGGGTGTCGGCCACACGGTTGTAGGAGGGTTTTTTATTGCCCAGGAAATAATCTTTAAACTGGTTCATCCCTGCATTGGTAAAAAGTAGTGTGGGGTCATTTTTTACAACGATTGGAGCGGAAGGAACAATCGTATGTTGTTTGGAAGCAAAAAAATCTAAAAACTGTTGTCGTATCTGCGCAGCCGTCATCATAATGAACAATGGTTTATCTTGCAAATGCAGGCACGAAATGTATCTTTGTTGGCCCACATTGGAAAGCCGCTAAGTTACGGCAAAGGATGGCAAAACACAGAGACAACAGAATGAAGAAGATCAAATATTTCTATAATACCCATACACTTCGCTTTGAGCGTTTGATCACGCCACTGCGGGTGAAGCTGCTCCGGGTATTTGGTCTGTTTGCCGCAGTGGCGGTGGCAGCCTTCTTCTCTACCCAACTGATCTATCGCTACTTCCCCAGTGCCAATGAAAAAAGACTGATGAATGCCAATGCCCGACTGGAAGAAGAATTGAAAATAGCCAGACAGGAGCTAGATAATCTCGGCGTTGCCCTTAATGAAATTGAGCAACGCGACAATGAAGTGTATCGTGCCATCTTTGAAGCCAGCCCCATCCCGGATAGCGCCCGAGCAAAAGCACTGGAAAAAGAAAAACAGGAAAAGATAAATGCCTCTCTTTCAGATAACGAGCTGAATGAATCTATTCAGGGAAAAATTAAAACCTTAAAAAACAGAATAGATGTACAGGCATTATCCTTTGCGGAAATAACAGAAATGGTTAAAAACAAGGAGGTACTGCTTGCCTCCACTCCCGCCATTCAACCTGTGAGCAATAAAAATCTTAATCGCCTTTCATCCGGCTTTGGCTACAGAATTGATCCGGTATATAAAACACCTAAAATGCATGCGGGGCTGGATTTTGCCGCTCCACAGGGAACACCTGTTTATGCAACAGGCAATGGCACTATAAAACTGGCTGGCAATAATGGCAATGGATATGGCAATCATGTGATTATCAAACATGGATTCAGTTACGAAACTTTATATGGTCACCTTTATCGTATTAAAGTAAGGCCGGGTGCCAAGGTAAAAAGAGGAGAAGTCATCGGATGGGTGGGTAATTCAGGAAAAAGTACCGGCCCTCACCTTCATTATGAAGTTCACAAAAATGGCAGACCACTCGATCCAATCTATTTCTTCTATAATGACCTTAGTCCCGAACAGTTTGACCGCATGCTGAAAATGGCGGCAGCAAGCAATCAGAGTTTGGACTAAAAAAATGAAGTCAAAACCTATAAGTTGATTGTCGTCGTTGTAATACTTCTCTTTGTTATCAACCTCTAAACCGTAAACGAATAAACAAATATGGCTTTCAAGTTTTGACTTTTGACTTTTAATATTCGTTAGATTTGTTTACTAAAATAGTTACTCTTTCATGCAAATCGCATTCGACTTTTCGGCTCCTCCCAACGACAAACCTTCGAAAAAGGCGGAGCAAAAAGTGCCCTCCAAAAGAGGTCGAAAAAGCCTGAAAGCCCTTACTGAAGAAGCCAACTCCATAGAATTACCCTCCGATGAAGAGCTCAGCAAGAAACTCTATCATAGCATCAGTGAAGTGAGCCAGATGTTTGGGATGAATCCTTCTTCCCTACGCTACTGGGAAACGGAATTCAAGCAAATCAACCCCAGAAAAAATAAAAAAGGAGATCGCTTTTATACATTGGCTGATATAAAACTTTTACAGCTGATTCATTTTTTGCTCCGACAAAGAAAATATACCATCGAAGGAGCAAAAGAATATCTCAAAAAACACAAAGACGAAGCGGCTGCCCGTTATGCCATGATAGAAAAAATGCAGCAGCTTAAATCTTTTTTACTAGCCCTAAAAGCAGATATCTGATGCGATTGCTAACGATCATCTTTTGTTTACTTTCATTTTCTCTCTCTTCGAAGGCTCAAGGGGGATATGTAAGTTTTAAAGACAGTTTAAGCGGACAAACCATTCTTCAAGGTATTATCAGCGAAGAAATCTTACGCATTGAAGCAAGTTTCAAATGGATGAATGTCAGTCTATCAAATTATCAGCCAGACTCTCTGGCATTAAAACTTTTAGGAAAACAAAAAGACAGCCTTCATCTTCTCATATTCCTTGGCACCTGGTGTGAAGATTCACAGCAGATTATCCCGAAACTTTTTGCACTGCTTCATACAGCAAATATTCCTAAGGAAAAAATTTCTCTATTAGGAGTCGACAGAAAAAAGAAAACATTGGGCTTCCTATCTGAATCATTTCAAATCAGCCGTGTTCCCACGATCATCATTCTAAAAAATGGCATAGAAAAAGGGCGTATTATCGAATATGGTAAATATGGAAATATTGAAAAGGATCTGCGCGATATTTTACAGGAATTATAAATCCTAATTTCATCTTTCCAATTCAAAAAACGAATCCGCCATCTTATCCTACATTTGCACAAATTTTTAAACTAATCTCGTATGAATAAAGGTCCGGTTTCTCATTTCATTCAGCATCATTATCGCCATTTCAATGCAGCTGCATTATTAGATGCTGCTAAAGGATATGAAACCCATATCAATGAAGGGGGCAAAATGATGGTTACCCTTGCGGGCGCCATGAGTACCGCCGAACTGGGTATCTCTCTGGCAGAAATGATTCGTCAAGGGAAAGTGGATATTATTAGTTGTACCGGTGCCAACCTGGAAGAAGATGTCATGAATCTGGTCGCTCATAGTCATTATAAACGCGTACCCAATTACAGAGATCTGACACCACAGGACGAATGGGATCTGCTGGAAAATCACTATAACCGTGTGACGGATACCTGTATCCCTGAAGAAGAAGCCTTTCGTCGTTTGCAAAAACATTTACATCGTCAGTGGAAAGAGGCGGAAGCAAAAGGAGAAAGATATTTTCCGCATGAATTTTTATACAAAACCGTATTAAGCGGAGACCTCAAACAGTACTATGAAATCGATCCCAAAGACAGCTGGATCGTTGCAGCTGCCGAAAAAAATATTCCAATTGTAGTCCCAGGTTGGGAAGACAGCACTACCGGCAATATTTTTGCGAGCTATGTGATCAAAGGAGAGCTGAAAGCAGACACCGTAAAAAGCGGGATTGAGTATATGGTTTGGCTGGCCGACTGGTACAGAAATAATTCTTCCGGCAAAGGAGTTGGCTTCTTTCAGATTGGAGGCGGCATCGCCGGTGATTTCCCTATATGTGTCGTTCCGATGATGTATCAGGATCTGGAATGGCATGATGTTCCTTTCTGGAGTTATTTCTGTCAGATCAGCGACAGCACTACTTCATTCGGTTCCTACTCAGGAGCCGTGCCCAACGAAAAGATCACATGGGGTAAACTGGATATCAACACGCCTAAATTCATCGTCGAAAGCGATGCTACCATCGTAGCACCTTTGATATTTGCTTGGATATTAGGATGGTAAGGTGAATTCGTTTATAGCTTGTCGTTGTTCGTTTTTCGAAAAACGGAAAACGAGTATCGAGCAACGACTATTCTATAATTCTCAGCTTCGCATAATTCAGCATGATTTTTTTCTCTCCATTATGCTGAAAACGAATAGTAGCGATGGGGTTATGTGCAGCACCCTCTCTGGAAATCACTTCCCCAAAGCCAAATTTCTGATGCTCCACTTTTTGACCTACCGCTAATTGACTGGTATCACTGGCAATAAATTCTCCTTCGGGTTTGTGAGCGACCGTTTCTTGTCGAGGTGGAATATGGACATAAGAGGTAGGTGGAGTTTTTTTGCTAGGAGGAGCACCATATCTTTTTTCTGCCTTAGATGCCTCCTGCATCATATTGTTACCTCTTCCCCATCCTTTCATCCTCTCAGAAGCAGAACCTGATGTATAGGAAGATTGATTACGCAAGCCACCACCTGCATAACTTTTATCAATATTTCCTTCAGGCAGTTCCTCTAAAAATCGACTCGGCTCATTCTGAACTACCTGACCAAATTTGTATCGCGTATTCGCATAAGTAATCCACAACTTTTTCTTGGCGCGCGTAATAACGACATAAAAAAGCCGGCGTTCCTCTTCTAATTCTTCCCTGGTATTAATGCTCATCGCATTTGGGAAAAGCTGTTCTTCCAGACCGGCAGCAAAAACACATTCAAACTCTAGCCCCTTAGCAGCATGTATGGTCATTAACTTCACACTATCACTATCCGGATCTTTATCATCTGCATCCGTTAATAAAGTAATCTGTTGCAGATAAGCGCCTAATGAAAGATTATGGGCCTGTGTAGTCGTATGCGCTTCAGGTTGACCTTCTTCATCAAACAAAGAAGTCTGAGCCAATCCAAAGTCATTCATTGTTGTGTTATCTTCAATAACCACACCATCTTCATCAATCTGACCTCTGTTCTCCGTATCATCTACCCATTCTTTTATAGAATTTAGTAACTCCTGAATATTCTCATAGCGCTGTAAGCCCTCTGTACTTTTATCATTAAATAATTCCTTAACGATATTGGTTTGTTTGCCAACATGTACAGCTACATCATACGCATTTTTTTTATTTAGCATGCTGGCAAAACTGCGGATCATCGTCACAAATCCGTCAATGGCTTCTAAGGTGCCTGCTCGGAATCCATGCTGCTGCGCATTCATCAGCACTTCCCACATGCTGATATCTCTTTCGTTGGCAAGAAGCACACATTTATCAATGGTTGTTTTACCGATACCTCTGGCCGGATAATTAATAATTCTCTTTAGCGCCTCTTCATCTTTAGGGTTAACAATAAGACGGAGATAAGCTAAGAAATCTTTGATCTCTTTTCGCTGGTAGAAACTGATACCACCATAGATGGCGTATGAAATACCCATACGGCGTAAACTTTCTTCCAATGCACGACTCTGCGCATTGGTACGATAGAGGATGGCAAAATCTTTATTGAAAAAATGATTTCTCAACTTTTGCTCCTGAATGGTATCGGCAATAAATTTTCCCTC
>CAZZJD010000071.1:0-7969 GCA_964654305.1 uncultured Chitinophagaceae bacterium | reverse complement strand
AGATCATCACAGGTGTTTACGATGTTGTCTTTATTGAGCATTTCAACATCCATAATTTCAACCTGCATAGAATAATTATTCTTATAAGGTCTAATAAGTCCTTTTTCAAGTTCATTATTAACTATTGAGGGCAAATGCATTTTATACTCATCAATAACTTTATCAATTTTTCCAAACGCTTGCACATTACCTTGATTAATTAATATTCCGGTGTTACATAATCTACGAATTGCATCAATATTATGACTTACAAACAAAACTGTTTTCCCTTCACTAGAACTCAACTGGCTCATTTTACCCATACATCTTTTTTGAAACTCCATATCTCCTACAGCCAATACTTCATCAACGATCAAAATCTCACTTTCAAGATGCGCCGCTACTGCAAATGCAAGACGTACATACATGCCACTGCTGTATCTTTTAACAGGTGTATCAATATATCTTTCAACCCCAGCAAAATCTACAATTTCATCAAACTTGCGAGTAATTTCTTTTTTTGTCATCCCAAGAATAGCGCCATTCAAAAAAATATTTTCTCGTCCACTTAATTCTGGGTGAAAACCTGTACCTACTTCCAACAAGCTAGCTACTCTACCCTTTATCTTAACTCTACCGATTGAAGGAGCAGTAGTGCGACTTAATATTTTTAATAGAGTAGATTTACCTGCGCCATTTCGACCGATAATTCCTACAACATCACCATGCTTTACTTCAAAATTGATTTCTTTTAATGCCCATACGTATTCACTGTTTCCTGCAGTTGATCGATCATTGGTCTCCCCGATTTTTAAATAAGGATCTTCCTTGCCTCTCAACTTATACCACCAGCGATTAATATCATGCGCAAGCGCACCGGTACCAACCGTGCCGAGGCGGTATTGCTTGGAGAGATTTTCGACTTTGATAACAGTGCTCAATGAATGTTTATTTGTTGATTCGTTTATTTGTTGATTCGGCTTTGACGAAGAGCATTGATCTTATTCGAAACCTTTTCAATCTCTTTTCTTATCAAGTCAAGTTCGCCATCTGAAATAAATTCAAGATCATAGCATAAAATAAGCTGATTTAATAATTCAATAATGCTTGAAAACGAAATCTGATAAAAATGTGCCTGATCTTTTAAAGTGGTGCGTCCTGATCCTTCAGCAATATTTGAAACAACACTAATAGCTGCCCTTTTCATTTGACTGCTCAATCCGTACAATTTAGATGCAGTTAGTTTATTTGATACTGCATAGACCATTTTTGTTAATTCCCTTGCGTCCTGCCAGACAGTTAATCTCTCAAATCCGTATGTGTATTTCATGAGTTTTCTCAAATAAACAGATAAACAAATCAACGAATCAACTTTCTCGCCGGATTTCCCACATACACCCCCTTCTCTGTAATATCTTTCGTAACTACTGCCCCCGCTCCAATCACTACATCATCACATATACTAACTGGTAATATCGTAGCATTACTTCCAATACTCACACGTTTACCAATAATTGTCTTGCGCCATTTTGAAGTATTACCACCTGCAGGCTTACCCTCGCTAAATTTATCGTTAATAAACATAACACCATGACCAACAAAACACTCATCCCCGATTGTTACAAGTTCACAGATAAAACTATGCGACTGTATTTTACACCGCTTCCCAATAATCACATTCTTTTGTACCTCTACAAAAGGACCAATAAATGTATCATCACCAATATGACATCCATACAAATTCACCGGCTCAACGACACGCACACCTTCTCCAAAAAAAACATCTTTTATTCCCGATTGAATATATGTGGGCTTATTCGACATTTGCGGACTTATAAATTTTTTCAATCAATTCAACTGTCTTCATAGCTTCATTCATATCTGTTGTTTTATCTGCCCCGTTCTCTAGTACTTGTATTACGTTATCATAAAATAATCCATGATTACTCATCGAACCTGTATAAGTTCCATACTGATTTGGCGGAATATTTGATTGGTCTATATCTATTGTGTAATTTTCTATCTGCTGATAAACCAGTTGATTCAAATATTCACCACCAATCTTTACCGTACCTTTTTCTCCAAAAATCGTAATTGAACCTTCCATATTTTTCTTATAGCTGTTCGTTGTAAAATGGATGCCACCAATCGCGCCTTTAGAAAATTTTAGAGTAACGACACCAGTGTCTTCAAATTCTGTTACACCCTGATGCAAGAAATTTGACATGCAAGAATACACATCAACTACCTGATCCTTCATCAACCAAAGGATCAAATCTATGAAATGACTAAACTGTGTATAAAGCACACCCCCGTCTAATGCTTTGGTTCCTCGCCATGATTCTTCTTGATAATAATCTTTATCTCGATTCCAGAAACAATTTAATTGGACACTAAAGATGTGGCCTAATCTCCCTTCATCAATTGCTTTTTTCAACGCAACAACAGGCGGATTATACCTGTTTTGTTTTACGACAAATAACTCTTTATTATTTTTTTGAGCTGCTGCAATCATCCGCTTGCAATCTAGCGTTGTGATTGCCATTGGCTTTTCACAAACCACATGTACTCCTTTTTGAAGAGCATATTCAGTAAAATCAGAATGTAAGCCGTTAGGAGTACAAATAACCGCAATTTCAAAAGTTGAATATTTAAATAAATCTTCTATTGAGTTATATGGCGGAACCTGATATTTTTCTGCTATTATAGCAGCTTTAAATTTATCTATATCACACACCGCTGTCAAGCTTGCTTTCGCAACGATATACTCTGCATGTCGCTTTGCAATCTTGCCACATCCAATTATTGCGAATCTTAATGAGGATTTATTTTGCATGATCAAATAGACAGACTACTACACAGTATCCATAAAATTTCGTTCAACCTTATTAAAGATCAAAGCACCAGCAATAATAGATATAAAACAAAAAACAGACGGATAAACAAGATCATTCAATTCAAAAGTGCCGGAATTGAAAATACAAAACCTGAATCCTTCTACTACTGCACTCAAAGGATTCCAGTCTATAAAGAACACAAAACTTTTGTTTTTTAAGAAAGATAGAGGATATGCTACCGGAGTTGCATACATCAAGAGCTGTACTGCAAAACTAATCAACACAGTAAAGTCACGGTATTTGGTTGTTAGTGATGAAATAAGGACTCCGAGACCAAGTCCCATGCCGGCCATTAAAAGCACTAAAACAGGCAACAACAGAAGATTCCAGCTAATCGGCAGAATAACAGTTCCCTTAATTATAAAAAAAAGAAGAACTGCTATAAACAAGCCAAACTGAATACAAAAACGTATAAGGTTTGACAACACCACAGAAAGCGGAATAACTAGTCTAGGAAAATATACTTTCCCGAAAATTCCTGCATTGGCGACAAAAGAATTTGATGTGCTAACAAGGCATGAGCTGAAATAATTCCAGATAGTGATACCGGCTAGATAAAAAAGTACAGGAGGAATTGTGTCTGTTGGTATTTCCGCTATTCTAGAAAAAAGTAACAGAAACATACCCGTCGTTAAAAGGGGCTGGATTATATGCCAAAGCGGACCGAGAATAGTTTGTTTATATTGAGACACGAAATCTCTTCTAACGAAAAGCAGAATCAAATCCTTGTAGCGCCAAAGCTCAGGCAAATTTATATTCCATAAGGAATTTCGTACTCCGATTTCCAGATCCCATATTTCTCGATCGTCGTTGTAATGATTCATGAATTAGATTATGCTGCCTGAGACAATTTATTGGAAAATCTGTTCATCAGCAAAGCACACCAATACCTTGCCCATGTTAATTCTTTTTTTTGAAAAGAAGTATATAGCAACGCCTCCCCCTTACTTAATGGCTTGATATAAGAATTTTCCTGAAGCCACCCTTCAAAAGGAAATGTAAAACCCTGCTTTTTTCTTTTCCATATTTCTTCCGGCAACTCCTTTTGAAAAGATTTAACCAAAAGATATTTAGGAGTTAATCGTTTGAATTTAATGCTTTCCGAAATAATGCCACTCATCATCATTAATTCTTTGTCTAAAAAGGGCATTCGAATTTCAAGGCCGTGCCACATGCTCATGTAATCAGAATCCTTCAATAACTGATTCTGCATATAATAATTAGTCTCTAGCCAACTGATTTTATTTCCGTTTTGTAAATCGAAAGGGGTATAATGACTACTAATAGCATGTAATATATTTTCCACATATTCAGAAGTACAGCCGATTAGATCGGCGATAGATCTTGTCGAAAAGAGTCCGCGTAAAAGCAAATATTCTCCTGTTGAATGATGCATGGCACCATAACTTATTTTTCTGACTCTTTGATTGGGATAAAGTTGCAGAGGACTCAAAAGGGATTTAGGAATCTGCTGAAAAGCCTTTAATTCATTATAGTATCTAAAAGATGGATAACCTCCGAATAATTCATCAGCACCCACACCAGATAATACTGCTTTCAGCCCATAAGTTCTGGCATATTTTGATATGAAATAAGTATTAATGCCATCAATAGAAGGCTGATCCATTGCATGCAAGGCGTCTTTCAAAGAATGATTAAATATTTCTTTTGTTATATTATAAGAGCCATGGGAAGTGCCAGTTTTATCAACAATGATTTTTTGATACTTTTCTTCAGAGAATGTTTTTTCATTGAAGGTAATAGAAAGCGTTTTTAATTGCTCTTTGCTAAGTGTTGAAGCAATAATTGTCAATAAGCTTGAATCTATGCCCCCGCTTAAAAATAATCCTAAAGGTGCATCAGAAATAGTATGTCTTTCCACTGCAGCAATTAAGGTTGTTCTCATTAAGTCTATAGCCTCATCTTCATTCTTTAATTCAGCGGAATAAGTTTGAGTAAAAAAAGAATGTTTAACAGTTTTTAAGGTTGGTATGTCTACCAATAATGCGGTTCCCTTTTCAAGGGGAATTACGTTTTTTAAAGTGGTAACTGGTTCTGGCAAATGACCAAATGCCAAAAAACTTACAGGCCAGTCTTCATTTTCTTTAAAAGGTAAGCCAGAATGAGAAAAGGCTCTAATTTCTGAAGCAAAACAAAAAGCATCATTGATAAATCCATAATATAGGGGCTTCATCCCTGCATGGTCTCTGGCAAGAACTATTTGTGATTTCTTCTGATCCCAGAGTGCAATCGCAAACATACCATTAAATAATTCAAAACATTGAACACCCCATCTTTGATATGATTTCAGGATAACCTCGGTATCAGAATTAGAATGAAATGTATAACCGTATTGAGTCAACGTATTCTTGAGCTCACGGAAGTTATAGATCTCTCCGTTAAATACAAGTGTCAAACCAGAATCTATATCTGACATTGGCTGCCTTCCATTAGCGCTTAGATCAATAAGTGATAAACGACGATGGCCAAAAGAAAGCGGCAATTGCGGGTGTAAAAAAAGGCCTTCATCATCCGGGCCTCCATGGCGCATAGCATCTCTCATACTTAGTATGGTTGACCTCAAGTTTTTTTCTGACGGATTATAAATGCCTGCAATCCTACACATATTACTTTAATCCAATAAGCTTCATGAGAAAATGTTGAAACATTTTATTTTGCTTAGGGGTTTCGATATCATAATAGCCGTATCCATAACCGTAACCATAGCCATAACCATAACCGCCATAGCCATAATAACTATCGTAACCTTCCATATTGATATCATTAACTATGATATAAGGATCGTTCAATTTCTTTTGTTTATAAATTTCTTCCAACATCACTAGCTGCTTTTTAAAAGTATACCGTTGACGAACCAAAAGCAGACTTGCATCAGCAAAAGGAGCAAGCATAAATGAATCACTTACCAACCCTAAGGGCGCTGTATCCAATACAATCACATCAAAATTGGCCCGAAGATGACTAAATAACTCAGTTACTTTAGGAAATAACAATATTTCTGAAGGATTAGGTGGTGTTGGCCCGCAACCGATTACATATAAATTCTCTGTCTCAGGAACCTTTACAGGCAACTCATCAAATTCTGCTTTACCAATAAGATAATGGGTTATCCCTAATGTTCTTGGCATCCCTAATCCGGTTAATATTTTGGGTTTTCTTAAGTCAAACTCAAGAATGACTGTTTTTTTGCCCGTCAAAGCAATAGAAGAGGCCAAATTTGTTGCAGCAAATGATTTCCCCTCGCCACTGAATGAAGAAGAAATAAGAATAACTGATGAACTTTTATCCTTTAGCTCCGACATTAGATTTGTACGAATGATCCTGAATTGTTCAGCCAGAATGGTGCGACTATTTTTAACAACTACCAGTGTTTTCTTCTTAAAATTATGTCCTACCTCTCCGATAACAGGCATTTTCGTAAGCTTAGTGATATCTGCCTTATAGGTAATCTTATCATTCAGGATATCTTTAAAAAAGATAATAATAACAGGTATTAAGATCCCCAAAAACAATGCAATTACATATGAATTATTTCTTTTGGGTAAAATTGGAGTGTTATTAGCTTCAGCTACAGAAAACACTTTAGATCCTGCAACGACAGATGCCAGCTGAATACCGGTCTCCTCTCGTTTTTGAAGGAGATAATTATACAAATCATTTTTAATTAACTGTTGCCTTTTTATATCTCTGATCTGGCTTTCTTTTTCGGGCAAATTGAAAACAGTAGACTCCATAAATTTTTTCTGTTTTTCATATTCACCTTTAGAAAGCTGATATGCATTTCTTATATTCCTAATTGATTCAATGATTGACAATCTAGCTTTTTCTATATCATGTTCAATTTCATTTAAAACGGGACTTCCGGATTTATTAACTAGTCTTTCATTTTCTCTTTTGATAATAAGCCGGTTGTACTCTGCAATCAGATAGGAAAGTGTAGCATCCTGTATTCCAAGATTTGTAGGTGTTAGATTGAAAATATTTTTTTTGTCTCTTAGGTAATCATCAACCAGTGACAAAATTTTTATCTGTACATCTTGAGCACGAATATTTTCTTCAGTTACGTTCATTTTATCAAAATAAAAATCAGATTGTTTTTCTAAATCTATATACTGATTATTTTTCTTGAAATCCTGCAAATTATTTTCAACTACCCCAAGCTCAGATTCTAGCTTAGCAATACGATCATTTATGAATTGTAATGTATTTGCGCTGATCCGACTCTTATCATTCACGCTATATACTTCATAATCTTTCATAACCTGATTTAAAATATCCACCCCTTTGTCGGTATTAAAGGTTTGATATGAGAGATTCAATACACTACTGGTTTTACTAGGTTGCACAATAGATATAGCCCCAGATATTTGTCCGGCCATCTCTTTTGAGGGCAGCCACTTATAAGTAAATTTTCTCCCCTGTATATTCGATTCTTTTTCATCAGTAGTCATTACCCTGAATACAGAACCATCTTGCTCTATCTGAGTATATACATATCGGGGCTTAATCTCTTTCCCTAAAAGAAAAGTTTTAGGACTAACAAACTGAATATCGAATTTGTATGTTCGCGTACTATCTGCTATCTTAATTGGTTCTATTACATAAGGTAGGCCTTTATACACTTCAGAACTTCTTACGTTACCATGTTCTACATAATAGTTGTTTAAATGAAGATTATTAACAGTATTTATCAAAAACTCCTTTGACTTCATAAGCTCAATCTCATCCTGAATATTCACTTTATCAACCGGCTCAAATATGCTGCTATATTTTTCTCCACTTTTTATAGATGAAGACTTTTCCTGCTTTATTACCATACTAGAGGAAACGCTGTATACCGGAGTTGCCCAACGTAGATATGACCAAGCAATAACTAAAGAAAGACCTATGGAAAAGAAAAATAGTGGCAAGTGAGAGATATATTTAAATAATATCTCTTTAAACGTTAAAATCGAAGACTTGAATCTCAAAATATAGCTAATATTGGTTTTTTTTGAATTCACATCTTAATCCTTGAGCTAAAGGTTACATATAACGTTACCTTTAACTCAAATCATAACATACAATCTCAA
>CAZZJD010000070.1:0-7990 GCA_964654305.1 uncultured Chitinophagaceae bacterium | reverse complement strand
GAAAAGTGGCGATTTTTAAAATTCCAAAAAAATCGAAAATCACTCCACCCTACCCATCACTATCCCTGCCAAAAGCATTTAATCCCAGACATCATCCTAATACCACTTGTCATAGACAGTGTGCTGCCTGACTCAATGGTAAGGTTACCATGTAAGGCGCGCTCAATATTGGCACCTGAATTGGGTCCCAATGCCAGCGTTGTATTATTGGCAATAGTAACATTATTCGGATAACCTGCTGTAGTACCGATCGTGCCCACTCCGTTTGCACTCCACTCTATGCTTCGGTTATACGTACCTGTTGTATTGTATAATAGATTAGAAGAAGATCCATAACGAGGCGCATTCGTATTCACAAATCCACCTGAGTTGATCTGTAAAGTGCCGTTGACAGTTGAAACAGCATTACCGAAGTTCACGCCACCGGCGATATTGACGTTGTGGAATACAACCCCGCTGCTGCCTGCCACCGTACCGGTGCCGGCAAATTCTACCGTACCCGATCCGTTATTGAAGGTGCCGTTATTCGTAAATGTTCCACCGTTGGCAAACGTGATCTTACCACCAGAGCTCATATTTAATGTAGCATTCGTATTGATGGTTACATCTTTGATATTCACCTCTGTACTGATCGTTGGATATGTTCCCAAACCTGCAGGAATCGTAATGGAATTACCATCATTAGGCACTGTTCCGCAAGACCAGTTTGATCCCTCATTCCATGCGGTGCTGGTAGAACCTGTCCATGTGTTGGCGGCAGTATAAGTTAGTATCACATCACTTGTTGTGGAGGTACAAGGTGCTTTGCTGATGGTCCAGCGAAGTGTTGCTGTTGTACCCGATGCTAAAGTAACAGTAGCTGTTGGTGAATTTTCACTACCATTTGCAATAGTTGCAGATCCGGAAATAACCGTCCACGTACCGGTAGCACCACTGTTCGGCGTATTGGCTGCCATAGTAAAGTTACCGTTATCACACTTCGACTGATTATTGCCGGCAATTGCCTGGATTGGTCCTTCAGTCACAGTAATTTCAACATCATCCGTTGTATTCGAACAACCCGGTGCAGAGATGGTCCAGCGTAAGGTATACACGCCGTTTCCTCCAGCCGGTGTAAAGGTGGCCGTATTAGAATTAACATCACTGAATTGTAAAGTACTTGTACTCGGACTACCCGCCAAAATGGACCATGTTCCGGTAGAAGTACCGGTAGCCGCATTGGCTGCCAGTGTAACCGCAGCGTTAGAACATGAAGTTTGATCATTACCTGCAGCTGCAGTGCTCGGGGGATTATTATTGGTCAACGTAACATCACTCGCAGAACTACAACTTCCGTTGGTAACTGTCCAGCGTAACGTCACGGAGGTACCTGCTGTAACGCCTGTCACGGTTGACGTGGGTGATGTTGGTGCGGTAATCGTTGCAGAACCTGTTACAATCGTCCACAGACCATTACCAGGACTTGGCGTATTTCCGGCCAGTGTAAAGGTGCTGTTATTACATTGCGTCTGATTGTCACCGGCAATTGATGTTGCAGGCGGCGTTGAGTTAGTCAGTATCACATCATCAAAGCTAGCCGTACAAGGGCTGTTGCTTATCGTCCAGCGCAAAGTAGCGCTTGTACCAACCGGCACACCTGTAACGGTAGATGTTGGTGATGAAGCATCCGTAATAGTAGCGGTACCAGATTGTACAGTCCAAGCTCCTATTCCAGAAGTAGCCGTATTACCAGCCAGTGTGAAGGATCCGTTGTTACATTTTTCCTGATCGGACCCTGCAGCAGCGGTGGTTGGCAATGCTTTATTGGTAAGCACCACTTGATCTGAAACAGCTGTACAAACACCGTTCGTTACCGTCCATTGTAAGGTTGTTTGAGAACCGGCAGTAACTCCTGTAATGGTTGTATTATTTACACTCGCATTGTTGAGCGTACCCGGACCGGAAATGACTGACCACAACCCGGTAGCTGTTGCCGGTGTTGGAGAATTACCAGCCAGCGTAAAGGTGCTTGTATTACACAAAGTCTGATCAGCACCGGCACTTACATTATCAGGTACTGCATCAAATTTGATCGTGACTTCCGAAGTAGAGGCCGTACAAGGAGCGTTGCTGATCGTCCAGATCAGTACATACGTACCTGCACCACCAGCCGGAGTAAAGGTGGCAGTTCTGCTAGATGGGTCGTTAAACTGAGAAAGACTTGTACTTGGACTTCC
This sequence comes from uncultured Chitinophagaceae bacterium, assembly GCA_964654305.1. Lineage (GTDB taxonomy): Bacteria > Bacteroidota > Bacteroidia > Chitinophagales > Chitinophagaceae > Lacibacter. The sequence continues at coordinate 5,774 of CAZZJD010000070.1, read as the reverse complement.
CGCTTTCACCGACCAGGCACCGGTGCCAGAAGCAGGTGCATTTGCACTCAGCGATGTCGAAATTGCCGAGATACAAAGTGTTTGATTATTTCCTGCATTGGCGGTTGTGGGAGTTTGACTGATAGAAACGCTGGTTGATGCAATACTGCCGCTATTTGAACAACCGAATGCATCCGTTACTGTAAGCGTGTAGCTTCCGGCATCTCCAGCCACCACATTTGTTCTTGAAGGATTTTGTGAAGTGCTGGCAAAACTATTTGGACCAGACCACGCATATGTATAAGAACCGCTTCCTCCTGTAATTGTTCCCGATGTGAGATTAAGTGTTGATCCCACGCAAAGCGGTCCGTTGTTGGATGGATTGACCGTAAAGCTTGGGAAAGCAGCACACTCACCACCGGTATGACCAATTCCAAGAGTGGTATTATTCAATCCACTCACCGTATATTGATTAGTTGCTACTGCAGTTTCCGGATATGCCCAGGCAGAACCGGTATATCTCGCACCGCGGATATTGTTAGAAGAAGCTCCACCTTCCAGATCCCCCGGCTTATATGTAAATGCAATCGATCCATTTGTAAATACAGCAGAAACATTGCTGGCCGACCAGTAACGACTGATGTATTTGGTCGCACTTAAACCATAGGTTCCAATATTCGGATGCGCTCCATCATCATTACGCAGATCAACCGTACCCGCCGTATTTACAGTTCCTAATGTAACTGTAGCCGGTGCATAGTTGGTACCATCCCCAATTGCATATAATCTTGAAACATTGGAACCGGTTGCAAAATGACGTTGCAGATTACCTACTACATGTGACCCATCCGTACCTGCAGTAATATCTCCCGTGCTGCTAATGATCAGCGTGTTGGAATTGGTAACTATATCACCGGTTGTAAGGGTAACTGCTCCGTTACAGGTAACATTATTTGCAAGAATCAGATTACCTCCTGATTTACTAACGGTAAGACCGTCAAATGTAGAAGTGCCCGATCCGCCTGTACGCGTGATCGTCTGGTCGCCTGAACCATTGAAGATAACGGTTCTTGAATTTGGTGTGAAACCTCCTGCAATGCCTGTACGTGTCCAGTTGCCGCCAACGGTCATATTACCGCCATTAGCATTACCCAGACTTAAATTACCTGCGTTATTAACATCTCCGGCTACGGTCAGAGATCCGCTCTTATTATTATTTCCACCGTAGTCCATATATAAGGATGATCCGGCATCAATGGTTAAATTACCTCCAATGAATAAAGCAGTCGAAAATGCATCTGCTCCATTATTTCCTGTATTTGGATAGTCTAAAGTGGTATTACTGCTTATCTGAACATTAAAGGGATAACCAGGAGTTGTACCAACAGAACCGGAACTTGCATTCCACTCTCTACTTCTGCCATATAGTACCGTTGACACAGGCGAAGTTGTTCCTATATGATATCTCAGCAATGAATTTGCACCATATATGGGTGAATTGGTTGAAACAAAACCATTGGCATTGATACGAAGGGTTCCGTTGATCGTAGTCAGACTACTTCCAGGATTAAAACCACCTTCAAGTGTTACTGTTACATTGTTTCCAAAACTAAGTGTTCCGTTATTGGAGCTGGCCACCGTTTTGAGACCACCCGAAATATTGACTGTACCTGTTCCCGTGATCTGTACTGATCCATTACTTGCGAGTATGGATGATGCTGCAGCGTTAGTCAGATTCAATGTGTTTCCATTCAGATCAAAAGTAGCTGCGCTTAATAATGAAAGTGCATTACCGGTATTCGGTGCATTCACTGTCATATTACTACCCAATTGAATAGAACCACCTGTTTTCTCGCTCACCAGATAATCGAAGCTGGCTCCTCCGCTGGAGTTGATCACATTGTTGCCTGAGCCTGTAAAAAATACCGCTCTGGTACTAGGTGTGAAAGTTGCTCCGGAACCACGAGTCCAGTTACCTCCTACTTTAATGTCTCCACCGTTTGCTGATGATAAAGTGAGTGTACCATTATTGGTGACATTTCCTGAAACTTCAATCTTATTGGACATGGTGCTCATATTCAGCGTACCTCCTACGGTAAGGTCACCACTAACGGTTACCAGACCGCTCATCGAGCCTCCATTGAATGTACCTGAAACGCCAAGATTTCCTACAATGGCAACTGTTCCACTCATCGTACTACCACTTAAGGTACCACCTGAATTGATCGTTATGCCATTACCCGCTCTGAAATTCGCATTCATGGCACCAAAACTCAAGGTTGCTCCGCTATTGATTGTGAGTGTACCAGCCATACCGCGTTGCTCACCCGTACCATTATTAAATACATCTAGTGTGCCGGCATTGATCGTCACATTATTTGGATAACCGGCATCTGTACCCAATGTTCCTGTAGTACTGTTTCTGCTCCACTCTACAAATCGGCCATAAGTTGTATTGTAGAATAATGTTGATCCTGCTTCATAGATAGGTGCAGCTGAGAGATTACCTCCATTGATACGCAGGGTGCCATGGATACGAGGCACCGTGGTGGTTGTCAATTGACCGGTATTGGTGGTGATATTATTAAAGGCAGTTGTACTGGTTCCTGATAAGGTTGCCGCTCCGGCAAAATTAACCGTACCATCTCCTCTAGTGAAGGTTCCGTTGTTGGTAAAGGACCCACCGGCAGCGATGGTTAAGGTCTTCGTTCCTCCCATGGTGAACGAACCACCCGATTGAATCGTGATGGAATTTATGGAAGCATCATCGCCGGTATTCAGTACCGGAGCTACATTGGGTGAAGTAACCTGAGGAATGATCACATTTGTAGTAGATACAGGAACAGAGTTACAACTCCAGTTACCTGCTGTGTTCCAATTGCTGCTCACATCCCCTTCCCATGTATTGAGTGTAGCAATGGTAAGCGTAGCCGCACCATCCGTACGAACTGTAGCCGTACAACCCGACAAGCCACCGGTAATCACAGCGCGATAGCGATAGTTGTTCATATCGGCTGTTGGGTTGGTGATAGTTAATGTGGCATCAGTTACACCGGAATACACACCTCCATTGGAAACATTATTCCAGTTTGCACCCGCATCAGTACTTACCTGCCACTGATGTGAGAGATTGCTGCCATTGGCTGCAACGGTAAAGGTAGCTACCCCATTGCCGGCGCAGACAGCAGCCGGACTGGTGGGTTGTGTGCGAATAGCGGGATTGCTAAGTACGAGGCTATTAAAGTATGCATCAAAATCTCCTCCTGAACCGGCATTATTATTGAAGAATACGACCTGTCCGGGAGCACCGCTACCAGCCAAGGTACCGGAGATAAATCCAACATTAGTACCCGAAGAATTCATTATGGTTAAGGCATAGGTTCTTCCACTTGCCGTATAGGTAAAGGCAAAACGCAACCCGGATGAGGTATAATCAACAGTTGAATTTGCAGTACCGCCATTATCCGTATATTGGTATTTGTTTTGACCACCAGTAAAACTAAAGGTCAGAAGATTCGTTCCTGAACTGTTACGGATGCGGAAGCCCACTTCACTGCCATTGTTAATAAAACCATTATCCATCGCAAAGCTGATGGTACCCCCATCCGAAAGATCAGATGTAAGCGGACGAGTAGCCGCAGCCGTACCTCCGCTATTCGCAAATATACCCCACGCTCTGGTGGTATTGATATTAGAACCGGTGCCTGCAAAGAAGCCGGCATTACCCGAACTGCTTAAAGACCATGCACCAAATCCGTTCGCCAGATCATTTTGATTATTGGACCAAGCACTGCTGTAGTTTGACGCACCGGCATTACTTTCATTGACGGTTACCAGCACTGAATTAGATGTTACCGCCGTACATACACCGCGACTTACCTGTGCTTGGTAGTAAAGACCATTGCTGAGTGCAGCCGTTGTATAAGATGAACTCGTTGCCCCACTGCCACCCGATACATTTGACCAAGTAGAATTATCGGTTGACTGACGCCATTGGATATTTCCACTGCTGCCTGACAGGCTCAATAGACTGGTTCCATTGTTGCAGATATTGGTAGCAGAAGCAGATGCTGTTCCGGCAACGGGTTGTTCGTCAATGGTAAGCGTAGCTGCATCACTGTTCACACTGTTACAACCCGTACCTGTTGCGGAAGCCACTGCACGATAAAAATAACTGCCTGCAGCGATATTGCCGGATACTGTAAATAAGGTTGCTGATGTTGTATTGGTATAAGTTGAATTGGCAGGTGTGCCATTCACTACATCATTCCAGCCAGTCGTACCGTTCGCAGAATACTGCCAGCGATAGGTGAGCGATGGTGTGCCGCCTGAAGCCGCTACTGTCGGATTAAATGTTCCACCAACGCAGACAGAAGCACTTACCGGTTGCGTGGTGATACTTGGCTGTGCCACTACGGTGAGCGTAGCTGCATCACTGTTAACAGTTGTACATCCCGAACCAGTAGCAGATATTACTGCACGATAAAAATAACTGCCCGCAGCAATATTGCCGGATACAGTAAAGAGTGTAGCTGATGTTGTATTGGTATAACTTGAATTGGCAGGTGTACCATTCACCACATCATTCCAGCCAGTCGTGCCATTTGCAGAATACTGCCAGCGATAGGTGAGCGATGGTGTACCGCCAGAAGCCGCTACTGTCGGATTAAATGAACCACCAACGCAAACGGTTGCTCCGGTTGGTTGAGCAGAGATACTGATAGGCCCAACAACAGTAAGCGTAGCCGCATCACTATTCACACTATTACAACCTGTACCTGTTGCGGAAGCCACTGCACGATAAAAATATGATCCCGCAGCGATGCTTCCAGACACAGTAAAGAGTGTAGCTGAAGTTGTATTGGTATAAGTTGAATTGGCAGGCGTACCATTCACCACATCATTCCATCCAGTCGTACCATTCGCAGAATACTGCCAGCGATAGGTGAGCGATGGTGTGCCGCCTGAAGCCGCTACTGTCGGATTAAATGTTCCACCAACGCAAACTGTAGCACTTACCGGTTGTGTGGTGATACTTGGTTGAGCCACTACAGTGAGCGTAGCTGCATCACTGTTCACACTATTACAACCCGTACCTGTTGCGGAAGCCACTGCACGATAATAATATGATCCTGCAGCGATATTGCCGGATACGGTAAATAAGGTTGCTGATGTTGTATTAGTATAAGTTGAATTAGCAGGCGTGCCATTCACCACATCATTCCATCCACTCGTACCGTTCGCAGAATACTGCCAGCGATAGGTGAGCGATGGTGTGCCGCCTGAAGCCGCTACTGTCGGATTAAATGTTCCACCAACGCAGACAGAAGCACTTACCGGTTGCGTGGTGATGCTTGGCTGTGCCACTACGGTGAGGGTAGCTGCATCACTATTGACCGTTGTACATCCCGAACCCGTGGCAGATATCACTGCACGATAAAAATAACTGCCCGCAGCGATATTGCCGGATACTGTAAATAAGGTTGCTGATGTTGTATTGGTATAAGTTGAATTGGCAGGCGTACCATTCACCACATCATTCCATCCAGTCGTACCATTCGCAGAATACTGCCAGCGATAGGTGAGCGATGGTGTGCCGCCTGAAGCCGCTACTGTCGGATTAAATGTTCCACCAACGCAAACTGTAGCACTTACCGGTTGCGTGGTGATGCTTGGCTGTGCTACTACGGTGAGCGTAGCCGCATCACTATTCACACTATTACAACCTGTACCTGTTGCTGAAGCCACTGCACGATAAAAATATGATCCCGCAGCGATGCTTCCAGACACAGTAA
>CAZZJD010000069.1:0-8007 GCA_964654305.1 uncultured Chitinophagaceae bacterium | reverse complement strand
GCAGCCAAAAGTAAACCTAAGCCGCCGTCTACAGGTACGCCGCCTTCGGGCGGTGGGGGCAATCCATTACCGGCATCATTACCGAGATCAACACCTCCACCGCCACTCCCTTGACCGGGTGTGGTACCTTGACCCTTGGATGTGAAAACACCTGCGGTCAGGATGATCATGAATATGATTTTTTTTATTGTCATGGCTCAAGTTTTAACGTGAGTGATTGCGTTGATTTTTCATCAATTTTATTGCACAGTCAGCTTCACCTGCTTTCTCGTTCCCTTCTCTCCGGCAATCTCTACCAGATAGTTGCCGGAACTGAGTCGCTGATCCAGTTGGATTGGTTGAACAAAAGTGCCACCATTATGACGAACCACTGATTTCTGTACCGCTACACCTGTCATAGAGAATACCGTCACCTCGTATTTACCGGCCTCCTGATTTCTGAACTCCAGCTGCATATTGCTGCCCTTCTCTACCGGATTTGGATAGATATGGAAGCGAGGCGTTTCTGTGCTCGTTACAGGTACATTGTTCCTGCGCAACACGATGCGGAAACGCTGACCAGTGCTCGCTACATTGGCATCTACTGAGAAGTCAACTTTATTGACATCGGTAATGCTCAACGGTGTTTCCTTATTCAGGAACGCATCTTTCAATAACGCTACAGAACCTGCAGGTAAACGCATGCCACTCAGATCAATCTTGATCTGGTAATTGGCTTTATTCATCTGCCACAAACGAAGCTGAATATTATCTTCTCCGTTATTGAGTGTGCGGGTAGTCATACCATAATCAGTATTATCCTGATAGATGGACATATTCTCGAAGAACTGCGCCAGTTTGGGTAAGCCGGCTTCGGCTATGGATTTGTAGTTGACAATTGCCACATCGCTTAATTCAGGAGTTCCGGCGATATACTTATTCAGCTCGATCTTCAGATCTCCATCATAAGAGTTCTCTTCCGTGCGGAAGAGACTATTGCTAGCCGTACCAAACTTATCCGATTCATCGAAAGTCAATGATGCGGTAGTTGTATTAGCGTAAACAAAGAATGCTTGACCACTTTGAATAATTGTACCGGCAGTAATTGGGGTGAATGCACCCGTACCCGCTCCACCTGGATTCCAGATATACCCTGTACCACTCAAATTTGATTTATTTAAATTACCATAAAGAACAGGAGAAGCATAAGGATTCCCGATCATGTGCCAGCCTACTTGCGTAAGAGCCAAAGGAATGCTTCCAGTACGCAATTGGCCGGTAGCACGTAAAGTAGATACATCTGAACCAGATGAAATAAAGTTACCAGATTTATTGTATGGCCCAGTGTAGAACAACATGTAAGCTTTGTTCTCAGAACTTGTAAATAAAGTTCCATTGTCGATAGTATTAGCTACACGAGTCCATGTATTGTTACTTGTATTCAAACTCAACATAGAAGAGCTGAAACCTCCATCATACATACCCGATGCTCCCTCACTTGTTACATCAGGATTCCAGATTATCGCACCTGTATTCGGCGTAGATATGGAACCATTATTTTGCCAGTTAAAGTAGATGCTGTTATTAGAGCTACCTGTCAGCGGTGCAGTTAACGCACGCCATTTTCTTCTGGCGGTCATGTAACGTTCTACGGTAACGTTGGTTGCATTGTTTAAAGAGCCTGTAATTTGTCCTATGGTTGCTGTACCTGCAGAAGTGGATTTCAATATAACAGATTGGTTATTGAAATTAGCTGTACCCGCTATGCTAAAAGTAATTCCCGGATTAATGGTAAGATTTGTACCATCATCCATATTGAAACTTTTACCGGAACCAACGGTATAATCAACATTCATTACGAGATTGTCACGCACAGTGATATTATTTGTTCCTGTAGGATAAGCAGGTGCAGATGAGGCAGCAACCCATGATGAGCCGTTAAAGAATTGCCAGATGGAAGCGTCATTAAATGATCCATTGCCATTTGTTCGGTAGTTAGCTGTATTTGCCGGAGCTGCACCAACCGTAATCGTTCCTGAAGCAGAAGCGGAACAGCTGTTGGAAGGTGTAGTTGTTACCGTGAAACTAAATGGACCCGTTTGCTGCGGACTTCCACTAATGGTATAAATACTGCCGCTTAAAGAACCTGTAACACCGGTAGGCAAACCACTTACAGATACCCCTGCAGCAGCGCCTCCAATAGTGTATTGAATAGGAGTGATGGATGTATTGAAAGTAGGTGTTTGTGTATTGGTACCTGCTGCTGATGTGAGCGAGATGCTTTGTGCATTATTGAATGTAGCTGTTACTGTAGCATATGTGCTCGTACAATTTGCATTGCTTGATGTTACATAATAATTAGTAGTTGAGCTGATTGATGTTGCCGTGTAAGATGAACCTGTGCCTACCTGCGTTGTAAGTCCGGCATCACTATACCATTTATAGTTTCCGGAAGAACCGCTAACCGTTAGGGCTACATTACCGGTTCCGCAGGTGAAATTATTTCCGGGCGTAGGGGCAGCAGGAATCGAGTTAATCGTTGCAGTTACAGTTGTTGCAGCACTGGCACAACCCGAAGACGTCTCTGTTACATAATAGCTCGTAGTAGAGCTGATAGAAGGCGTGGTAAAGGATGAACTTTCTGTACCAACCTGGGTAGTTAAACCTGCATCACTATACCATGTATACGTTCCTCCTGCTCCTGTTACACTTAATGCGACTGTTCCCGTACCGCAACGAGAATTATTGACAGCTGTAGGAGCAGATGGAGCTGAATTTACATTTATTGATACAGAACCTGCAGTAAAACCTGAACTTCTTACGGCACCATTTGCATCTGTCACTGATACGAGTGTATAAGTTGTATTTGTAACAGGATTTGCAAATACATTAAATGCAGTTCCACTCGTAACACTTGAAGCAGTCCGATCAGCTGTACCATCATTGTAAACAACCGTATAATTACCTGTACCAGAAGTTGCCGTCCATGTTAACTGTCCGTTTTGACCGCTACATATTGGTCCGTTGCTTGTTAAACTTCCCTGTGGTACTGCCGGAGGAACCAATTCACCGGTACTGAGCAAAACTGGTGTTCCGGTGTATCCGGAGAATGAGATTTTAGCACGCTGAGTTGCAGTGAGACCGGTATTGTCAGAGCCGAAAAAGATCTTAGGCCCGTTCGTATTAGTTGAACCTGCTGTGCCACCCCAACCTGTAATGGTAAGTGTAGTACCGGCCCACGATTCATCTTTGCTGTTTGCAAAAGTCAGTGTGTGATTACCTGTACCAAAAGCAATTGTTGAATTGGCTTCAAGATCCAATGCTCCGGCAGTTTCGCTGAAACCGGTTGTTGCACCCGTACTAAGTGTGCCACCATTTAAGGTAACTGTTCCGGTTGAAGGAATGGTATTGGCCGCACCTAAGCGTAAAGTACCACTAGTGATATTCGTTCCGCCGGAATAGGTATTAGCACCGGATAAAGTTAATACACCGGAGCCAGAACCGGCTTTGGTTAACGGCCTGTTTGTTCCAGTAATAATTGAGTTGATAACCACGTTACCTGTACTTTCAACTGCAATTACATTATCAGTGCCATTTGTTAATGCCAATGCCATTGTATTAGATGCACTACCTGTAGAACCGGTATTCTGTATCGTTAATGTATTTGCGCTGTTGTTTCTGATAATAATATTTCCTGTTCCACCAATAACAGCACCGTTTAAAGTTAATGTACCATTACTAGCAGTACCTGAGTTGTTGCCAATCGACAAATTTAGAATTCTTGAACTAGATATATCAATACCGGCAATAGAAGTGGTTCCGCCGTTGATATTCACTGCAGTGCCAGGAGTTGGATTCACTCCAAATTGAGCTACTTGTGATGAAGTAGGCTGAGCCCCACCTGTCCAGTTGCTACCAGTAAGCCATGCACTACCACCAGCAGTAGCCCACAATACAGTAGTTGTATTTGCTAATGAAAGACTAATCGAAGAACTTGTTGCTCCTGTCAAACTTCCAGAGGCTGCTGACAGCGTATAAGTACCAGCCTGATCAAATTGTGCTGCACTGAATGTGGCAACCCCATTCACTGCCGATACGGTTAATGTACCGGATAATGTACCAGGGCCCGATGCTTTGCTGATTGTAATTGATCCGGAGTAAGACAGATCAATTGAATTATCAGTACTCCTTCTTGCTGATACAGTAAATGAAGAAAGATTTGTAGCTGCAGATCCGGTTGCAGGCACATTTTCAAAAGTGAGATAGGTAGCCGGCGCCAATACACTGAATATACTGCTAGTTCCTGCAGTCAATGATGGAGTACCTGATGTTTGGGTTGCCGTTAAAGTAACCCCGGTTCCGGCAGAAGCCAATGTAACCCCACTGATGGTGACGGAATTGCCACTGGCGCTGATTGTACCTGTCGTAGTACCCCCAATGATTCCTGCATTGCCATTGGTTGACAGTTGAATGCCCGTACTCGACAATACATTGGTAGCATTATTCGAGGCATCCTGCGACTGTACGGTAACACTAAATGTTCCTCCAGCAGTTGGAGATGATGGTGTAACAGCTGTGATCGCTAATTTTGAAGCTGGGGCAGGCACAGTGAAATTTGAAGAATTTACACTGCCGGTTCCCGTAGATGGAGTAAATGTAATATTTGCAGTTGTGAAAGCAGAACTTCCCAGATTGGTTGCTGTCAGATTGGTGAAAGTTGCTACGCCACTTGCATTGGTTGTGGCAGTGGTTGTACCTCCTAAAGACCAACTTGTAGTCTGACCAGTCCGAACAGCTGCTGTAACCGTTACACCAGAAACTGCATTTCCGTACTGATCAGAAACTGTTACTGCCGGTTGAGTTCCCAAAGTTCCACCACTTATTGATGGTGCAGTGGGTGAGGTAGTCACTGACAAAGAACTTGGCAGACCGGCACCAATTGTTTGAGAAACTGTTGCATTGTTGTAACCTGTTTTACTGATCACAATTGATTTACTGGCACCTGCGGATTGTAATAACCCTGTTGGCACAGAAGCCGAAGGATCAAATGTGATTTTACCATTTGAAATGGTATAACCAGCGGTTAGTGCAGTACCTCCAACAGTAACACTTGTACCCCCGGCTGATACCCATGCCTGAGTTGAAGCATTATCTGTGAAAGTGACATCAAAAGCAGCATCAACTGTTGGACTACTTGCAGCAGTTAAAGTTGGAGGAGTTAGTGTTTGATTAAGAGAACCATAGAGATAGAAATCATCTACTCTCCAAGATCCATTGCCAGAAGCTCCACTTCCAGTTATGACTATGGTAATCGTTCCGCTTAATCCAGTTATTGGTGAAGATACAGTTGTATAACCTAATGTAGCACCTGTCGTTGGAGTAGTTCCAGTCCCTACTGCCGTACCATTTATAGTCATTGACCAGTTTTGAGCACCAGTGCTTGATCTCTGCCTCCAAAAGTCAAATGCAATAACATTTAATGTATATCCACTTGCTACATTAAAAGTAAGAGTAAATGTCGGACTCCCTGAAGAGTTAGTCATTGATATGGAATTAGAAGAGCTAGTTCCATTTAAACCTGCAAAGTTTTGACTGCTGACCCATTTAAATGTATTTAAATTAGCATTTGCAATCTGAGGAGAAGATGAATTAAATGTAGATGTAGTAGTACTTGTTAAAGCATTGAAATCTTCAAAGTATAGAATTGGACGTGGTGTAACAGAGTTTGAAGAGGCGCTTGCTGATCCAGTACCAACGCTATTTGAAGCAGTAACTGTAAAAGTATAAGCACTACCATTGGTTAAACCTGAGACTGTAATAGGACTTGTTGCACCGGTTGCAGTAATATTGCCTGGGCTCGATGTAACTGTATAGCCAGTAATTGAAGAACCTCCATCTGATGAAGGGGCAGTAAATGAAACAACTGCTTGTCCATCTCCGGGTGTTGCTGTTCCAATTGATGGTGCTCCTGGTGCGGCTAAAGGTCTTGTTACAGATATTGTATAAGTTATTGTAGTACCATCCTGTGCTGTCACTAATATCTCAATCGTATTACTTCCAAAATTCAGAACCAAAGAGCCTGAAGCGCTTCCGCTGGTAACGCTGGCATAGGAGCCGTTATTTATTCTAACCTGTATGGTTGCATTCGCCTGATTTCGTGTAGGCGTTACCGTTACTGATGCAGTAGCATTGGATACCGAAGCTGTATAAGAGGTAGTGCCTGAAGCAAATCCAGGAGACAGTGAAGTGGAACTGATGGTCAGATTACTCAAACTTGCATCATTTGAAGGACGTGTTACGGCGATAGTATATGTTTTGGTAGTTGTACCATCTTCTGCAGTTACAACTACATTTATATTGTTCACACCAACCGACAGGTTCACAGAAGATGCACTACCACTGGTAGCAGCACTACCCGCAACCGTAACCGTAGCATTTGCATCATTTACGGTAGGCGTAACATTGATTGAAGTGGTTGCATTTGTAACGGTAGCTGCATAAGAAGTAGTAGCCGCAGCGAATGTTGGCGATAATGTACCTGTACTAATTGTTAATGCAGAAAGATTCGCATCGGAAGACAGCGAAGTACGGGTAATGTCTAGAGTGTAAGTTGTGGTAGTCGTACCATCTTCAGCGGTAACTACAACCGGTATGCTGTTTAACCCGGATGATAAGCTTACTGTAGAAGCAGCACCACTGGTTGCAGCAACTCCATTTACAGTAATTGTTGTTCCTGTTGGTGCAGTAGGTGTTATATTCACCGAAGAAATATTGCTTGCAACAGATGCAGTATATCCTGTTGTTCCTGATGCAAAAGTCGGAGACAGTGTGCCTGAGCTGATAGTCAATGCACTTAAACTTGAAACCGTTCTGCTTTGTCCCAGGTAGAAACTGCCAAAAGCTGTGATGCCGGTCAGTTGAGATGAAGTTGAATTTAATGTACCAACAGTTGGATTAGACCAGGTGCCACTATTATTTAATGCCCCAATAAAGCTGGATGTAGAAGCGCTATTGAGAATGTCGCCTGCTACAAATGTAAATGTAGCGCTATAATTATTGTAAGAAACTCCGCTATTTGTTAATGTCCATAAACGATTGACATATCTGCTGGAAGAAATACCTGAAGCTGTAGCAGGTGCGGCACCAGGAACGGAAGTTGTGGCAATCAGATCACCTGCAACGGTAACATTCCCAAAAGTTACAGAGACCGGGGTATAGTTAGATCCTGTTCCAATTTCAAAAGTTCTGGAAGTTGCACCGGTAGCCACATTCTTTTGCAAATTACCTACAATATGACCTGTAGTTCTTGATACTGAGCCTCCGGTTGAAATAATGACCTTATTGCTTCCAGTGGTGATATTGCCAGAACTCAACGTAAGAGCAGCTATGGTGATATCATTGTTCAATGTAAGACCGGCTGAGTTACTTATAGTAAGGTTATGGAAAGATCCGCTCCCCCCCTGTGTAAATGTTTGACCAACAGTACCATTGAAAGTAGTTGTCCCAGAACCTGAAGTAAATGTACCCGCATTACTCCAATTGCCACCCACATTAAGTGCAGGATTATTTGTGCCGCCATTGTATGTAGCACCGGAATTAATGGTTAAATTTTTAGCAACCGTAACAGTACCTGTTGCAATTGTTTTAGAACCACCGGATAAAGTAAGATTGGCATAATCTGTACGAGCAGTGACTGTTTGAGTGGATGCGGCGTTATATTCAATGGTGGAATTTGCGCCTAGTGTAATAGAGACTGTAGTTCTAGTACCTACACCGGTATTATTTGTAAAAGTTGTAGTTGTTGAACCATTAAGTCCATTCAATACAGATGTCTTGACGGTTCCATTTATTATGTAGGTTAATGTACCGGCATCAGCTAATAAAGTATAACTATTTGAGAAAGTAACCAAGTTAGCACCGCAATTAAGGGTTCCATTTACAGTCAATAAACTACTATTTCCAGTAAAACCATTAGTAGTTAAATTGTTATTTAAATTTAATGTGCTTGTAGATGCGATTACCCATTCT
>CAZZJD010000068.1:0-8023 GCA_964654305.1 uncultured Chitinophagaceae bacterium | reverse complement strand
AGAATCTTTATCCGATTTGATGGAAGCTGAAATAAAGATTAAACAGGAATTTGACCTGGATATTAATAAAATTTCTCCGCTACCTCCCGGCTCTTTACCTACAGATTTTGCTACTGATTATATTCCTTACACATATGAGTTTAAATTAAAAGATCTAGACTCCAGTATCAATGCTTCCACTTCAAATATTGCCAATTTTACGCGCAATGATATAAAAAGTGCCAAAGTAGATTCTGTTCGAATTTATTTGCCTGCCAGCACTCCCGTCAAAGAGAATAATATTGTATATATTAAAATTAGCGCAAAGAATAATTTGATGCCGGCGCCACTTCCTATTTCTGAGACTGTTAGTAACTTTAAAATCATCCCTTCAAATAATAGCGACTATGCTTTTATGATGGATTTGCCAGTAAATCCCAATCAGGAGTTTGTGCAATATATGAAACCGCCTACCGAAACGATTGATTATATTTTTGAGGCGAAATTTAAAGATAAGCTCAATTTTATTTTGGCCGATAAATATAAGCTTGAGTTTAGTTATAAATTTTTATTTAAAAAATAGCATTTGTCCGGCATTATCGGATAGGGGTTTACTGTAAAGATGGATCTACATAAAATAATAAAAGACTGGAAGAATGGAATTGTGAAGCCCGTGTACTGGCTGGAGGGTGAAGAAGGGTATCATATCGATTATTTGATTGATTACGCACAAAAAAACATATTGAAGCCTGAGCAGCAGGATTTTAATTTTTCTGTGTTTTATGGTAAAGACTCAGACCCTGCGCAGATTGTGAATACTTGCATGAGGTATCCTGTATTTTCAGACAAGCAATTAGTGATTCTTAAAGAAGCACAACAACTGAAAGACATCGAGCGGCTTGAGTCGTATATTGTGCAGCCACTTGCAAGTACTATTTTTATTGTTGCGTATAAAGAGAAAAAAGTCGATGGAAGAAGCAAGTTTGCTAAAATTCTCAAAGAACATACTGTTTTCTTTCAGTCAAATAAGCTGAAGGATAATGAGCTGTCACCATGGATTCATGATTATATCATATCGAAAGGGTTCAATCCTAACCAAAAAACCGTAATTCTTCTCGCAGAGCATATCGGAAATGATTTGAGTAAGATTGTGAATGAGCTTGAAAAATTATTTATTCATTTAGGTGAACGAAAAGAAATCACGGAAGAGGATATAGCTTCATGTATTGGCATCAGTAAAGAATATAATTTATTTGAACTACAGCAGGCCTTGGGGAAAAAAGACTTTATGTCTTCGTTTAAAATCATTCAATATTATGAGCGTAACCCTAAAGCGGCTCCGGTTCAACTGCTATTACCTGTTTTATACAGTTATTTTTCAAAAGTATATATGCTTTTGAGTGCCAGAGGCGATGATAAAGCTATTGCTGCACAAACAGGGATTAATGGCTGGTTTTTGAAAGATTATAAACTTACTGCTTCCTTATATGGCTCTAAGGGTATTGAAGCCATCTTGTTACTATTGCATAACTACAACCTGAAAAGTGTAGGCGTTCATAGTACAGGTGGTGATGATGTGGCATTAATGAAAGAGCTTATAGGTAAAATGATGATACAAAATTGATAAATGTTTTTTAATGAATAGCATTCTGCAAAACAAGGGGGTAAAGCTTTATCTGATTTTAGGTGCATTTTTTATTGCCAATGCTTTGATAGCCGAGATCATTGGGGTTAAGATTTTTTCTCTCGAGCAATCCTTGGGATTCACGCCCTTAAAGATTCATTTGCTGAATAATGAACTTTCTTTAAACCTAACCGCAGGGGTGCTTTTATGGCCCATCGTATTTGTAATGACTGATATTATCAATGAATATTTTGGTATTAAGGGGGTTCGATTTTTATCTTATTTAGCGGCTGGGTTAATTGCTTTTGCCTTTATTATTTTCGTTTTAGCGATGAAACTGAGTCCGGCTGATTTTTTTATTACCAGTAAACAAGGCAGTGGGGTGCCGGATATGGAAAAGGCATATGAAGGGGTTTTGGGTCAGGGAGGTTTTATTATTATCGGATCTTTAACTGCATTCTTAATAGGGCAGCTCATTGATGTTTTTGTTTTTCACAAAATCAAGGCATTTACCGGTGAAAAGGGAATTTGGTTAAGAGCTACAGGTTCTACACTTGTCTCTCAGCTGCTGGATAGCTTTGTGGTGCTGTTTATCGCATTTTATATTGGCAGCAGGGTCAATAACGGGGGAGGGGATTTTGTTTGGTCTTTTGATCTTTTTTTAGCGGTAGGCATTGTTAATTATTTATATAAGTTTTTGGTTGCTATTTTGATGACACCCGTTGTGTATTTGGTGCATTTTGTCATTGAGAAGTATTTAGGAGAAAAGCTTGCTGCTGAGATGAAAAATGCGGCAATGAATCGCTAAGGGATATCTCATTTGCTTTTCCTTATTTTAGTTTATTTTCGCACCCATGTATGCTTATCTGAAAGGTAAATTCACTTATAAGTCGCCTACACAGGTTATTATTGATGTGAATGGTATAGGTTTTGATGTGCAGATTAGTTTGCATACCTACGAAGCTACCCGTTTACTGGATGAGGGCGTGATATTTGTTCACCAGATTGTGAAAGAAGATGCCCACCTTTTATTTGGTTTTGCAGAGAAGACTGAAAAAGAACTTTTTTTACATCTTATCAGTGTTTCTGGCGTTGGAGCTTCTACAGCAAGGGTAATGCTTTCTTCTTTGAGTCCTGCTGATTTAAGGGCTGCAATAATGACCGGAAATGAAGGGGTTCTAGAAAGAATTAAGGGGATAGGGAAAAAAACAGCACAACGTATTGTGTTGGAGCTAAAAGACAAAATGATCAGGGTCGGCGCGGAAGAATCTTCTACTTCAGCGGTGATGCACAATACTTTAGAGCAGGAAGCGTTAATAGCTATGAGCGCTTTGGGTATTGCCAAAAATATGGCTGAGGCCGCCATAAAAAAGGCGATAAAATCTGAAGGTGTATTCGGACAAGTGGAAGATTTGATCAAGGCTGCACTAAAGTGCTTGTAAATAATTGAGAACTATACGCTTAGAGATTATATTTTGAGACTACGCAATATATCTGCCACCCTTTGTATTTTCATCCTTTTCGGGGTTTGTATGCCCGATCCCTCAAGTGCTTTCCCTAACCAAAACTTTTTGAATCTGGATACCACTCCTGCGCCTTTGCAGTTGAGATTCCCAATTTATGATCGTAGAGGCGATGCCATCAGCTCTCCCAGTCGAAATAGTTTTGACCTTAAGCAACCCTCAACGATTCAGGATTCTATAGTATATGACCCTGTTACCAAGAATTATATCTTGTATGAAAAAGCCGGACGTGGGTGGTATCGAAAGCCTGGGTTTATGACTTTTGATGAGATGGCTGCCTACAAGCAAAGAAAAGATGAGGTGGATTTTTTTCAGCGTAAGCTGAATACTTTGTTGAATCTGAACAGAAAGATTTACGATCCCAAACTCAGGGTACATGAAAGCTTTTTCAATCGCCTCTTCAGTAGTAAAGGACTTCCTAAAGTGGAAATCCGACCACAGGGGGATCTTACTATTACGGCCGGCTACTTCGGTCAAAATATTAAAAATCCTACGCTGCCTGAAAGGGCAAGGAATAATGAAGGTTTTGACTTTGATATGCAGGCTAACTTTGGCTTGAATGCTAAAATCGGTGATAAGCTTAACTTCCCCATCACTTATAATACGTTAGCTAATTTCCAGTTTGAAAATCAGCTCAAACTGGATTATACAGGAGGTACAGATCAAATTATCAAAAGAATTGAAGCGGGAAATATTGCTTTTCCGGCAAGAGGTTCTCTGATGCCGGGCGCATCTACCCTTTTTGGCGTTAAAACGGAGCTACAGTTTGGCAAACTCTATGTTACGGGGGTTTTGGCAAATCAGAATAGTAGCCGGCAACAAATGCAAATGCAGGGTGGGACAGGTTTGCAGAATTTTATCGTAAAGGCTGATGATTATGAAGAAAACCGGCATTTTCTCATTGGACAATATTTTCGCAATAACTTCAATAAGAATATGAAAAATGTGCCGGCCATTACTTCGCCGGTACAGATTCTTAGAATGGAAGTTTGGGTTACAAACCGTACAGGTACCACTACAGAAAATCGTAATGTGGTAGCCCTTATGGATCTTGCTGAAAAAGAACCCTATAATACTGTGGCGATTCGCCCTCAAGCAATCAATGATTTTCCGGATAACAACTCCAATGATCTTTATGCCAATATCAAGAACGATCCATTGATGCGGGATGCTTCTGTTGTAACAAGTAGGCTCGGTGATTTACGCTTATTTGCTGTGCAGGATTTTGAGCGCACATTCGCCAGAAAATTGAGGCCGGAAGAATACTATTTTAACTCCCAGATTGG
This sequence comes from uncultured Chitinophagaceae bacterium, assembly GCA_964654305.1. Lineage (GTDB taxonomy): Bacteria > Bacteroidota > Bacteroidia > Chitinophagales > Chitinophagaceae > Lacibacter. The sequence goes on along the minus strand of CAZZJD010000068.1, from coordinate 3,611 downwards.
CTTTATTTCTTTGAATACAATTCTTCAGCCCGATGAAGTATTAGGGGTGGCTTATCAGTATTCTGTAAACGGGAAAATATATCAGGTTGGAGAGTTTTCCAATGACGTCACTCCGGATACAATGGCAAACAATGCAGGAACTCAAAAAGTAATCTTTCTGAAAATGCTGAAAGCTACCTCCCAGCGACCTAGTCTTCCAATCTGGGACTTAATGATGAAGAATGTGTATGCGGTTGGTTTTGGGCAATTGGAAAGAAAAGATTTCAAGTTTAATATTCTTTATCAGGAACCCGGTGGAGGAGAGAAAAGATATTTCCCTGAAGGAGATGAAAAAGGCAGACCCATTCTTGAACTGGTGAATCTCGACAGATTGAATAATCAGAATGATCCTCAGCCCGATGGGGTATTTGATTATATTGAAGGGTTTACCGTGATCTCTCAGCAAAGTCGGGTAATTTTTCCTTTGCTTGAACCTTTTGGCGAAGATCTTAATTATATATTCAGTGGCCCTAATGCGGATTCTCTACGTAAAAAATATTTATTCTATCCACTATATGATTCCATTAAATGGTTAGCGCAACAATCCCCGCAACTAAATCGCTTTGTTTTTAAAGGTGTTTCTAAGAGTGCCGGGGGAAATTCAGAAATTCCGATCGGTGCTTTTAATGTGCCTCAGGGATCCGTAACCGTTTCAGCAGGGGGGCAAAATCTTCGAGAGAATATCGATTATGTGGTTGATTACAATCTGGGTACAGTAAAGATCATAAATCAGGCCATTGTAAATTCAGGCATACCCATTCAGGTTGGATATGAGAATAATGCCACTTTTGGCATGCAAAACCGAAACTTCATGGGGTTGCGCCTTGATTATAAAGCTATAGAACTACCCAACAGACAATTAACGCTAGGAACAGGGGTCATGCAATTAAGTGAGCGTCCCTTTTTTACTAAAATGAATTATGGAGAAGATCCAATCGATAATACCATGCTCGGAGGGGATGTGAATTTTAGGAGTGACTGGAAACGGCTTACGAAATGGCTGGATGCTTTACCTTATTATACAACCCGACAAACTTCAACTGTAAATTTTTATGGAGAAGCTGCCCGTATATTTCCCTCCACGGCGTCCCAAATAAGACCGGATGGAGCAGGCCTAATTTATATAGATGATTTTGAGGGTTCCAGAAATGGGATTGATCTGCGCTTTCCTTTTGTTGCCTGGTCTTTAGCATCTACACCATCAAAAGCAAAGGATCCTTTCAACAATATTTTATTTCCTGAAGCAGAAAAGAGAGATTCACTTAGTTATGGGTTTAACAGAGCAAAACTTGCCTGGTATAATATTGAACCTGTATTGCAGGAGAAAAATAGTCAGAATAATCCCCTGGGCAGTAATTTAGAAGAGTTGTCTGATCCGAGAGTACGTTTTGTTAACCGGATAGAAGTGTTTCCTCAATCAACACCAGATCTTGGCCAAAATCAGCTAATCACATTTGATATGGCTTTTTACCCGAAAGAAAGGGGGCCCTATAATTATGATACCAGGGATGGTTCAATAGACCCATTAACAGGAAAGCTAAATAATCCTCAAAAGCGCTGGGGTGGAATCATGCGTGCAATTGATCAGATTGATTTTGAAACAAATAATATTGAATTCATTGAAATGTGGGTGCAGGATCCTTTTATCAAACAACCGAATTCAAATGGAGGCCGGCTTTATTTTAATCTGGGCAATATATCAGAAGATGTCTTAAAAGATGGAAGAAGATTTTATGAGAATGGGTTGAGTACCACGCAAACGGCCGCCCGCGAGGATACCAGTAACTGGGCTCGTGTTCCTCGCAATCCGATTCAGGTAGCTCAAGCGTTTAGTAATATCGTAGAAGAGAGACCGCAGCAAGATGTGGGTTTCGATGGCTTTACGGATGATCAGGAAAGAAATTTCAGAAGTGATTTTTTGAATAATTATCTTTCTAATTTCGGAAATACGCCATCTTATCAACGTTTGCAGGGTGATCCTTCTTCAGATAATTATCTGCATTTTAGGGATGCCGTTTATAACAATATTGGTGCGGGTATTCTTGCCCGTTATAAAGACTTTAATAATCCTCACGGAAATAGTCCGGTTGCCAATAATGAGCAGTCCTATACCCCCGCAGCAACATTGTATCCAGATAATGAAGACCTAAATCGTGATAATACTTTGAATGAAATGGAGGAGTATTTTCAGTATAGTGTGGCATTCAACAGAAAGGATGATGCCTCTATGCAGGTAGGAGAAAATTTTATTGCGGACAAGAGAGAGGTGAGTATTCGTTTGGCAAATGGTAATACGAGAAATGAAACCTGGTATTTATTTCGGATACCTATCCGGCAGTATGAGGCCAAAGTGGGGAATATTCCTGATTTTAAATCAATTCGTTTTTTCAGGATGTTTATGACGGGCTTTGAAGATTCTGTAGTTCTTCGTTTTGGTAAGCTGGAGCTGGTAAGAAATATGTGGCGTACTTTTCAGTATAAACTAAATGAAGATGGTACATATGAAAAAATAGATCCCAATTCAAAAACATTCTTCAATCTCTCCGCAGTAAATGTAGAAGAAAATGACAGGAGGTCCCCTGTGAATTATGTGATTCCGCCTGGAATTGAAAGGGTGCAGCAACTGAGTAATAATGGGGTAAACTTATTACAGAATGAACAATCTTTAAGCTTACAATTGTGTCAGTTGCCTGATGGAGAAAGCCGATCTATTTTCAAGTCTACAAATTTTGATTTTCGTCAGTATAATCGTATTCGCATGTTTATGCATGCGGAGTCCAGAGGAAAAATAGATAATCTTAAAGATGATCAGTTATATGCTGTCATTCGTTTTGGTACTGATTTTATCAATAACTATTATGAAGTGCGCATGCCCTTGAAAGTAACCAAATGGGGCGCGGGTTTGAAAGATGTAGAAGTGTGGCCGACGGCCAATGAGCTTGATCTGAATCTGGAAGAATTGGTGAAATTTAAAGTAAGAAGAGGAGCCGGAAGTGTATTAACTCCCTATAAGGAAGATAGGGGCAACGGTATTGAATGGGGGGTAATGGGAAGCCCTAATCTTGGAGAGGTGCGCGGATTTTTACTGGGTATTGAAAATAAGAAAGGAGATGATGCCACTGAAATTTGTGCTGAAGTCTGGTTGAATGAATTAAGATTAAGTGGGCTGGATGAAAAAGGAGGATGGGCTGCTACAGGACGACTGGATATTCAATTGGCCGATCTTGGATCATTGACTGTTTCAGGCGCAGCAAGAAGCATTGGGTTTGGAACAATTGAGCAAAGAGTGAATGAAAGAAGCCGTGATTTCTTCACCCAGTTAGATGTATCTACCAATTTGCAACTTGGCAAATTGTTGCCTAAATCTGCCGGCCTGGAAATTCCTTTCTATGCTAGCTATTCTCAGACAATTAGTAATCCGGAATATGATCCCTATGATCAAGATGTTAAATTCAGTGATAAAATTGATAATGTTTCTAATAAGGATTATGTTAAGCAGCTTGCCGAGGATTTTGTTTCTATTACAACTATCAATGTTACCAATCTAAGAAAAAATAAAACCAACGATTCAA
>CAZZJD010000067.1:0-8111 GCA_964654305.1 uncultured Chitinophagaceae bacterium | reverse complement strand
TCCGCCACTGCGCCAAGCGCCGGACCGTTATAGGGCATTTTTAAGATGACACTAAATATAAAAAATAAAAATATGAAACGACTAAAATTTATCACAACAATTATTATTTTGACAAGTCTGTTTTCTTGTGGGCCAACAGTGACTTTTAACGAACCACAGCCAACAAATACTGACAATTTATCAAAATTTCCGAACCGCTTGCAAGGACAATACATAAGCCTCGCCGACAATTCAATGCTGGTTATTGGTGACAAATTAATTCAGAGAATTTATGACTTTGACCAAAAAATTCATCCGTCCCAACTTGACAGCAACTCACATCTTTCTGGTGACACAATTATTAACTTAGCGAGCAATACACGAGAAGTCGTAAAACGTGACGGAGACAGCTTAGTAACTCACATACATTACATCGACACATTATTTATAATGAACTATGACAATGTTGTAAGAAAGTATAAAGGCTATTACTTTTTAAACAAACGCTACGACAAAGACAGTTGGGAAGTAAAGAAAATTGAATTATCAAAAGGACAACTCGTGGTTAGCAGTATTTCGACCAAACAAGACGTAGAAAATTTAAAGACAATAACCGAATCAATGCAGGACACAGTTGCACCTTACAAGTTTGTAACGACAAAAAAACAGTTTAAAGAATTTATAAAAAATGATGGATTTAGCGATAGCGAAATATTTGTTAGACAGAAGAAAACCGCCCTATAACAGCACCTTTACACCAGTAGGGCAATGTCAGTTATCAGTGCCTGGCTGAGCTGCGGAATAATACGCCCTAGCACTGCCAAAAAAGTTAAATATATTTACGATAAATCCGCCAGAACGCAAAGTCCGAAACCGTTAGCGGTAAGTTTACTGATATTAAATCATTTAGATTATTGCAAGTCTAATTGAAAAAAAGAAATATGAGACTACTAATTTTATTTTCATTTGTACTTTTTTCATGCAACAAGGAAAACAGTACAGACATACCAACCCCAACAGCTTATCGACAAACTAAAACCATTTCTTACAATTCGGTTAGTGTGGATATTATAATAGATAAACCAGCAAAAAATGACTTAGATGTTTTACTTGTATTTCATGGAAGCGTAACCTCTGATAGTGAAATTGTTACTGCTGCAAACAACACTCTTGATAAATTCAAAGAAATTTTGTACAGAAATGATATGATGATTGTAAGTGTAGCATATCCGCAAGAATATGTCTTGTTAGGTGATAATATTGTCAAATGTGAGGCTGCATTATTATGGTTGAAAAATAAAGCAAGTCAAGAATTAGGTATAACTGTAAAAAAAATATTCTTGGGAGGACATTCACAAGGAGGCTATATGGCAACTAGACTTAACACAATGCATCAGACAAATGGAGTAATAGCAAATGCACCAGGTCCATTGAATCTTGTTTATAGATGTCAATTAGAGGAAAATGGGCAAGTTCAACCAAGTGCTGTATGCACAAAATTGAAAAATGTATATGGGTCTACATCAAGCAATGCTAATCCATACTTTCAAAGGTCGTTACTTAATTTTGCTAATGGGTTTAAGTCTGACATTTTATTTGTTCAAGGATTAAGTGACTCTCCTATTCAACTATACACTTGGCCAACTTTTAAAAAAGATGTACTAAGTTGTACAAATTGCCAGGTCAGCCAGTTTATTGAGATTACAGGTGGTGGACACGGCTCTTTATTTGAAAGCCCGATTGGAAAGACTGAATTTAATAACTTTATTAATAACCATTGATGATGAAACCTACCGCTAACTCGGGTTTTACGAAATTGCGGTCTCTATTTATTTTTTGGCTACAGCAACTTCGCAAAGCCCAAAAACGTTAGGGGTAATGTTAAAATACACAAAAACTTAAAATTATGAAATTCACATTGAGACTTTTTTGTTTCTCAATCAGTTTAGTATTTATCGCTTGGATAGCGAAAATACAGTTCATTTTTGGCGGAGACTATTTGTTTAGATTAGGAACTATTGGAGTTTTAATTTCACTACTTGCTCAAATATATAATTTGACTAAGATGTTCGAATTGAAATTAAGTAATCTGCTTAAAGTATACATTGTTAATAGCATTTGTCTCTTTATTGTTTATTTAGGAATGATGATGAAAGTATCTCACATTATGAACTCGCAATTTCAAAAAGACTTAATACTTGACTTTGTTGGTATTCCGGCAGTTTTGACATCAATCATTTTTACCTTTCTGTATATTGAAAAAATAATTGAAACAACTAAAACGTACAAACTGGTTTTTTACAAGCAAATACTGTTACCGTGGATATTATTTCTGTTCTCCTTTTTATTGTACGCGATTTACTCTGTAATTTTAACAAGAATATAAATATGAGGTCAAGCCAAAAATTAGTACAACCTCTAAAAACACATACTCAAAAGCTGCGTTTTCGTAGTTAAATCAAGCTTTGTGCCTATCCCAAAGTTTGTACTTGATTGACATTGAAGTGCTTCGAAATTACTACCTTCAGGCATCTGAGAAATATTAAATTAATAAAATGAAAAAAATTAAACCTTTAATCGCACTATTATTAATTTCAATTGTAATCATAAGCTTAAATAGCTGCACAGCATGCAAAGGAGAAAATCCTAGTGCAAAAATTATTAATAATGGCACCAGTAAAGCCAGTGTTCAGATCAAAACTTCTGAAGGGAATACGGTTAATATTAATAATGTTGATCCCGGTACATCTTCTTCCTATGCTTCTTACGCAGCAGGTTTAGTCACTTTTACAATTACTGTATCTAATAAGGATTACGTTGAAACTGTACAGATGCAAGAATGTTATGATTATGATATTGCAATAGATGCAAACAATAACATTACAACAACTGCCAAAGACAGGAATGATTGATTAATCGCATAAGCACTATCTCATAATAGGCGGAAGATTTTATTCCCGATATAGTGAGAATTTGATTTATTAATCCTACAATACCCACTTTCTTCAAGCAGCTTTCATACAATAATTAAGAAGCGATTGATTTATTATTTTATTTACTTATCAAATAATTCAGCATACACCGCCTCCTGTACCTTCCCCCTGATATTCATTTTTCCAAACAAGATATTTTCTGAAGAAGGATGCACTCGATTGCTTAATAAAACAAATACAATTTTATTTTTTGGATCAGCCCATACGCAGGTGCCGGTAAATCCGGTATGCCCAAAGGCTTCTGATGAAATAGATTTGCAAGGATAAGGCTCCTTTCTTTTTTCATTATCACGCTCAGGTTTATCAAAACCCAACCCCCTTCTGCTCAGATCACTTCCATAATCAGTAAATAATGTTATTGTTTTTTGTTCTAAATATTTTTTTTCTCCGATAGTTCCCCCATTCATCAGCATTTGCATGAGTACCGCCGCCTCATATGCATTACCAAACAAACCGGCATGTCCGGCCACTCCTCCCAACATAGCAGCCGCAGGATCATGCACATCTCCCCACAGCAATTGCATACGAAATCTTTTTTCATCTTCTGTGGGTACAATACCATTCAAAGCCACATGCTCCTGAGGTAAATACCCTGTGTTATGCAAAGACATTGGTTCATAAAATTCTTTCTTTACATATTGATCCATCGTCTCACCACTCAATCGCTCCACTAACCTACCGAGATAGATAAATCCCAAATCACTATACACATACTTTCCCTTTTGATAGATACCTGCTTCTAATATCTTTCTATAAATACTATCTCTCCATGAAGACTTTAGATATAAATGATTAGCAACTCTCATGTTATGCGTCAGACTTTTCACACAACTTACCTGATCGGGAAAAGGAAGTCCGGTTACCGTATCTATAATTTGTTTGTAAAATGGAATCCACGCAGGCAAGCCCGACTGATGTAATAACAGATCGCGAATAAGTAGAGAATCATGACTTGTGCCTTTTAATTCCGGCAAGTAATAACCAAGGCGCTGATTCAAATCAATCTTTCCTGCTTCATATAGTTTCATGACCGACAATGTGGTAGCTAATACTTTCGTAACTGACGCGAGATCAAAAACATCATTTGTTTTCACCTTTCTTGTACTATCATACATTGTGTATCCATACGCTTTTTCAAAAACAATTTTTCCTTCTTTTGCAACCAACAACACTGCACCGGGCATCGCTTTCTTTTTTATCGCATCATGTACGATAGAGTCGATATTAGAAAAATTATATTCCGTATTTAAAGCATACGTAAGTAATTTATCCTCGCTGACCTCATAACTTAATCCCGTTCCGACCGGCATGTTTTTGCAAACTGTCACAGGTAATTTACCCGACGGATTTAATTTGCCTGTCAATACTTCAAGCGCAACCGATTGTATGATGGCATTATCTTCATAACAGGCAACGATATTTTTTGCGTCGCAAAAATTACCTACCACATAAGGATTTCCAAATGCAAACAAAATACTTTGAGGCAAAACAGATAAAGCCTTAATCAGCCGCATAGCTCCAATCCCAATTCCAAAATTATTCGCCGGCCGGCGATTATATCTGTGCAAACCCATCACTACATAATCATAATGCTTCGATAACATATCTATCATCGACGGAACATTTCCTGCATCATGTTGATAAGTATAAAAAAATATATCCGCATCATATACGCGTTTCATTTCTCTGCAAAAAGTATTGAGCGTATCTGTTCCAAGGGCAACATAAGCAATTTTAACCGGCCTTTGTTTTGAGGTCGAGAGAAATGACAGTGCATTCGCGTTTAGAGGTAAGATTTTGTTTTCATTACGCAACAAAGTGATGCTATGCGTAGCTATATCCTTAGTTAAGGATGTTGTCTCCTGATTGAGCTCCTCTATTATATTATTTGTATCAATAGCAGATAATTGATGCAGCCCTAACTCATATTTGGCAGCTATTATTTTTTTGATGCGGGCATTGAAATCTTTGCGGTTGATTCTTCCCCAAAAAAGTGCTCTTTTTATTTTTTTAATTGTAGCCGGAACTTCCACAGGCAAGCATAACATATCATTTCCCGCCTGTATAGCTTTTACTGAAGCTTCTGCGCCGGGAAAATATTTCTGCACACCCTTCATTTCAATCGCATCTGTAAATATCAGGCCCTTAAAACCAAGTCCATTTTTTAATAATGAAGTCACATTATTTTTTGAGATAGAAGTCGCAATATGAGGTGTGGAATCAATATCCGGAATGGCAAGGTGTCCCACCATTGTACTGCCAATACCTTCTTCAAAAACTTGACGGAAAGGATAAAGTTCCAGCGTATCTAGGGCTGTTATCTTTTTTTGAATCAGTGGTAGATCATAATGACTGTCTGTTTCCGTATCTCCATGTCCGGGAAAATGTTTGGCGCAAGCCATCACACCCTGATCCTGCAAACCCTTGATCAATTGTTTACCTAATAATGATACCCGATATTTATCTTCTCCAAAAGAACGATCATTGATCACAGGATTAGCGGGATTATTATTGATATCTACTACAGGCGCATAATTTACCTGTATGCCCATTCGCTTACATTGTACACCCAAAAGCTTTCCATAACGATAGGCAAGACTCGCATCCGATACAGCACCCAGCATTAATTGTCGGGGCAAATTGATGACACTATCCAGTCTCATTCCTAATCCCCACTCGCCATCAATTGTGATCATTAAGGGTGTCTGAGTTAATTGCTGATAATAATTTGTGAGTTTCGCTTGTCGTAATGGCCCTCCCTGAAAAAAGCAAAGTCCGCCTACATTATACTTTTGTATTAACTCTGTTACCTCCTCAATATGTTTCTTGCCAAGGTTGCTGTGCGCCCGAATGATCATGGTTTGTGCAATTCTTTGCTCTGTTGTCAGAGACTTAAAAACACTATCCACCCATCGCTTTGCAGCATCAGAAGTTTGTGAAAAAAGAGTACAATATTGAAAAATTAAGATGGTTAGTACTAAGAGTTGCTTCATGCTAATCGCGGAAAATTTGGCTTGAAAAATAAAGATACATTAAACAACTTATAACCTACAACCTACAACATTTAATACTTAGCATATTTAATACTTTAGTTAACACAGAGGCACTGAGACGCAGAGGCACAGATGATAAATTTAATATACAAAATGTGTGGAGTGGGCAAGGCAAAACGCGCGGAGCGATCGGGTTTGCCTAGATTTTTCTTTGGTTACTTTCTTTGTAGATATGACAAAGAAAGTAACAATAAAAATTGAAGGAAAATGATCACAGTTTTATATTAATATCAGATTAAAATCCTAATAAAATTATTTTTAATAGGACAGTAATGTCCTTTAACTTTGAAAGTTAAATTTGAAGCACGTGCCGGATAAGATTCATTTATTGCCTGATCATATTGCCAACCAGATCGCTGCGGGTGAAGTAATACAAAGACCTGCCAGTGCTGTGAAAGAATTGCTGGAGAATGCGGTGGATGCAGGCGCCACCAAAATAGATCTGATCATAATGGATGCCGGAAAGCAACTTGTGCAAATCATCGATAATGGTTCGGGTATGAGTACTACTGATGCGCGCATGGCATTTGAGAGACATGCCACTTCAAAGATCAACTCAATCGACGACCTCTTCAAAATAAAAACCATGGGCTTTCGCGGTGAAGCCCTTGCCTCCATCGCTGCAGTAGCTCAGGTTGAACTTAAAACAAAGAGAGCAGAAGATACAAGTGGCACCTTCATAGAAATAGAAAACAGTGTAGTAGAAAAGCAAGAGCCGATTGCCATTCCAGACGGAACCAGCATTGCAATGAAAAATCTTTTCTTTAATGTGCCGGCAAGAAGAAATTTTCTGAAAAGCAATGCCGCTGAAATGCGTCATATTATTGATGAATTCATCAGAGTGAGCATGGCGTATCCCGATCGGTTTTTTTCATTGACAGCAAACGGTCAAAAACAATTTCACTTGGATCCGGGTACGCTCAAACAAAGAATTATACAATTGCTCGGTAATAATTATCAAAAAAAATTGGTAAGTGTATCTCAACAAACGGATTATCTGAATATTTTCGGTTTCATTGGCAAACCCGAAACAGCGAAGAAAACCAGAGGTGATCAATATCTCTTCGTCAATAATCGGTTTATCAAAAGCGCCTATCTGAATCACGCCATCAGCAGCGCGTTTCAGGAGATGATCTCAGAAGATAATCATCCTGCCTATGTGCTGTTTCTCGAACTGGATCCGGCACAGATAGATATCAATGTTCATCCTACAAAGCAGGAAATAAAATTTGAAGACGAGAAGATCATTTATGCCTTTGTGCAGGCGGCTGTAAAGCATGCGCTTGCTCAATTTAATATCACGCCCACACTCGACTTTGAGTTGGATGCGGGGATACAGCAATTGGATGCGGTTTCAAAACCTTTTTCCGATCAGCAAAAAGCAGCGGCTTCAGCCTCTTCTATCTATAAAAGTTTTACGGAAAGAAATGCAGCGCATAAGATTGACCCTGGGGCCCGCAACGCAGTTGCGGGATGGGAAGATTTTTTTGAAGCTGCACAAACAAAACCTTCAGAAGGTTTTCAATCCTTGTTTGCGCAGGCAACCGAACAACAGGATCAGTTACATTATATCTTGTCTGATGATTACCTACAGATCAATCATTCATTTATTATAACGGAAGTGAATAACCGACTGCATGTATTTCATCAGCAACACCTACACGAAAGTATTTTATACAGGCGGTTTACTCAGGAACTCAAATATGAAAATGCTGCATCTCAACAAAGCTTGTTTCCGATTACCCTCAATGTATCTCCGCAAGACGCAGCCCTTCTGCACGAACTAATACCGGATCTGCAAAAGCTGGGATATATGATAGAGCCTTTTGGTGGAGATAGTTTTGTAGTACGCGGCACGCCTGTTGATATTAACGATGATCAGATATCAGGCAATATAGAACTACTACTCGAACAGTATAAACATTATCAGCCCGACATTCAAATCGACAAAACTGAAAAACTCATTCGTGCGTTAGCAAGACAAAGGAGTATCAAGTTAGGACAAGCACTCAGTAAAGAGGAAATGAAAGGAATGATCAATGAATTAATGTCTCATCCGCAGCCCAAACATTCTCCTGGGGGTAAA
>CAZZJD010000066.1:0-8281 GCA_964654305.1 uncultured Chitinophagaceae bacterium | reverse complement strand
GATCCTACATAAATCAGGATTTCTTTTGGTTTTTCTGCTCAGCCAGATACCGATCTAAAGCAGTTGCCATCCCCGGAGCCTGCGGCTCCGGGGCCTTGATGGTAATTGAAAGCCCCGAATCCATACCAAACTTAACGGTATTCAAGCCAAAAGCGCCTATAATCGTAGTTTTTTGCTTGTATCCCGGAATATTTTCAAACAAACTTTTTACCCCACTTGGCGTAAAAAAACAAATCACATCAAAATTTCCTTCCTCCAACAAACTCTTTACATCACTACTTACCGTCTTATACATAATCGGTAAATCAAACTGACACTCATTTCTCTGTAGCCAGGCCACTACCTCATTTTCGGAATGATCACTACAGGGAAAAAGAAAGTTTTCATTCGATTTGTGCTTCGCCAGAATCTCATACAAACTCTTACTCGTGCCATCCGCACCAAAAAAGACTTTTCGTTTTCTGTAAAGAATGAATTTCTGCAAATAAAGCGCCACAGACTCCGAAATACAGAAATATTTTGTGTCCTGCGAAATATTCAATCTCATTTCCTCTGCAAGCCTAAAAAAATGATCAATAGCATGTCGGCTGGAAAAAATTACGGAACTAAATGAGGGTATGTCAATTTTCTGCTTTCTGAAATCCTTAGCTGTAACTCCTTCTATTTTAATAAATGGCTGGAAAGTAATAGATACGCCGTATTTTTTTTCGATTTCAAAATAAGGCGACTTCTCAGATTCCGGCCTGGGCTGCGTAATCAATATCTTCTTAATAGAAGTTGGCTTAGCCGATTTCTGTCCCTTTTTCTCCATAATTAAAAAGGAAAATTTTTGCAAAAGTACAACTTTTGATTTACAAAATCTGTATCAATAGCTTGTAAATCAATAGCAATGGAATAATTTCAAAGGCAAGCTGATATAACACATATTGCCAAAAGCTGATTTTGAATTCATCATGAACCGGCTGGTAAGCTCTAAAAAGTCTGTATGCATAAAAAGAAATCAATACAACAAATGATAGGGTCACAAAAAAATCGCTATATGGTTTTGACATAAAAGCAATACAAGGTAATAAAGGCATTAAGGCGACGCCAATGAGCTTATTCGTTAAATAAGTAATGAACAAATAAACAGATGCGGCTCTTCTCAGGTCAAAGGCCCAGCCAAGTAATGATACAAAAATATATTTCCCAACATAAATCAACACAAGAGAAAAGAAAGTTACTAACGGAAGCCACACAATATTTATCCGGAATGAAAGCCGGTAATAATCAGCTATCAAGTACAAATAAGCTCCTGCGGAAAAGAAAAATAATAAATTGAAAAGAAAAGAAGCTACAGCAGCATGTGACAATTGCTCCTTAACCTGATGGATACGTAAGGTTGACTGAAAAAAGTAACGATAGGCATCTGTAAAGTAACGCGCATATCCGAGTTTCAATAAGCCAAAAAATAATAGCAAAGCCATTAAATAGTAAAATGCTCGCTCACGGCCCCTATCCTCCTTCTCTTTTTGTAAAAAAAACCAGCCTGGGGCCGTGAGCTGTAAAGCCGAACGCCCTATCACCTCCCACCTAGCCATCTGCCATACTTGCAATGTATCTACTTTAACCGCTCTGTTCCCAGCAGCAGTATCTGTCAACTGTGCACTATCCCTTATCCCTATCGTATCCAGCAACACCTCCCTACCACGCACTACACTGTCCTGAGCATAGCCCCATGACAAAATTCCCATAAAGAAAAAGAAAATGATTGATCGCATCTAAGCCTACAAAAATAAAGGCTGTTCAAATCCAACCATCCGAAAATTATCCCCTAAAAAAAGTTTAAATATCCAAAGTGGATTTTTATCTGCTGCAAATTCAAGGGCAACTCCTCCCGCTTGCCTACCGCAAAAGCAACATTGAATAAACCGGCCCTCGTATCAAATGTTACTCCTAATCCCGCCCCCCAAAACCATCCGGTAGTATTGGCAAACTGACTCCTGTTCTCTACGCGCGCGCCATCCCCAAAAGCATACAAAAAACTATTCTGACCTGTTAACAAGCGATACTCTGCCGTAAAAACCAAATAGGAAGAAGCAAATAAACTCTCATCGTCAAAACCCCTTAATAACTGAAATCCTCCCAACTGAAACAACTCATTTCTAAATAAAGTCGGACTCTCCACCCATCCCCCGTTGAACGCAGTTTTTAAAGTCGTTTGACGCCCTGTCTTAAAATATTTGGCCACCGAAGTCTTTACCCTGAAAGTGTATGCCCGCAAACCTGACGAATCATATAAACGATTATAATCAAATCCATCGGATCCATTGTCCTTTAAAGTTGTAATCTTGACATTTTTACTAAGCTCTCTGATCCCTGCCATACCCTGCAACTTTATATCAAAACCTTTCCTTGGATTAAACCGATAATCCGTATTCCACCACTCGTAATCCCCTCCTATACTTGTGGTAGTCTGATCAATCTGCTCAGGCAACTTTTTCGTTTGTTTCACCCGCAAAGTATCCACATAATCAACCGTTGTAATAAACTGCTGAAAAAAAATCTTGCCCGTTCTGTTTTGCCCAAAAGCATACTCTGCACCCAACTGATATCTTATGTTCAAAAAAGAACTATCCTTCTTAAACCCTTCAAACAAAAGCTCCACTCCAAAAGGAGATCCAAACAAAAAAGGCTGTTGATATGATACCTTCAATCGAGGCGATTGTAACTGTATTTGCTGAAACATAACCAAAATAGACTCTCCATTGCCAAATCCGTTCTTTAAATTCAGATTGAAATCTCCCGTAATCAATAGCTTATCCGAGCCTGTAGACTCTGCTGCCGGTAAAAAACCAATCAAACCGTTGATCTGACTGCTTTTTCTCCCCTTCAAATACACATTTAGTAATGCACCAGAACCTAAATAGCTGATATCAGACGGTTGCTGCACCGTGAGATATGGCAGCTGCCTCAACTTTTTATCCACCTCCCACAATCGGGATTTCCGATAAATTGAACGATCCGTAATATCGAGATAACGTTGTAAGAAACGGTTGCTCATGTTCACCTCTCCAAATATCCGGATACTGTCGATCTTATAAAGAGGCCCTTTATTTACCTGGAGTTTTGCCTCCAATAATGTTTCTTTCAAATTAACACTGTCAATCTTTACCTGGGCAAAGGGATATCCATTGTTTTCCAGATATACTAGCAGCCTCTCTTTTAGATGCATCAACTTCCTTTCATCAAAAGGTTGCTTTATGTATGACTTTTCTTTAAAGCTAATCGCATCCATCAACCATTCATCCTCTCTGGCAATTTCGAGTTTCGTCAAACGATAGATTTTGCCTAGATATAGTTTTACATATGCCGTATCGTTGCCAATCCAAAAAGAGTCTACAGATACGGAAGTATATCCCCGCTGTCGCAATTGTTCCGGCAAAGAAGTCACATAAGAAATGCAAGCCTCCTTATTGGAAAACTCTTTTTGAAACAAAGCAGCTTTATCGGGTGAGATACTATCCGCATGATCAATTTTTAAAATATAGGGCTGACTAAAACTATTTGAAGAGAAAAAGAGAAAAACAAACACCAAGCTGAGTATTATCAGCATAATCCTGATAAAGCCGGTAATTTTACCTTTCTTAATTCTATCAATATTGGCCGGCATATACATACATATTCCTTTTTGCAAACAAAGATGTCATTACTGCGACTTCCATTTCAGTACAAGTTTACTGCATAAGAACGAGTTGATCGCAGCTTTATTAAAAGAACTCGACCTCCAAAGCAAAGAAAAATTTATCACGGATGCACATATCGACACGATATATTTCGGTGGAGGCACCCCCAGTCTGCTCACCGAAAAAGAACTGGATGCCATCCTGAATTCTGTCGGAAAATGGGGTTTCGTCCACCCACAAGCTGAGATTACCCTCGAAGCCAATCCGGATGATCTCAACGAAAAAAATCTGAGTGCATGGAAAAATACCGGCATTAACCGTCTCAGCATCGGCATTCAATCTCTGTACGATGATGAATTAAAATGGATGAACCGGGCACATAATGCGGATGAAGCCCTTCATGCCTTTGATAAAGCACAACAGGCGGGGTTTGATAAACTGTCGGTCGATTTTATTTACGGCGGACCATTACTGAGTGATGAACGATGGGAAAAAACATTGTATTGGATCGGAGAAAAAAAGATTCCGCATGTGTCGTGCTATGCACTAACGATCGAAGCCAAAACCCCACTGGCCAAAGTAAAAAGAACAACTGAAGAATTAGAAGCCTCGGAAGAAAAACAAAGTCGTCATTTCGGTATGCTGATGGACTACATGGAGGCAATGGGATATGAGCACTATGAGATCTCCAATTTTGCCCTGCCCGGCAAGCGTAGTCAACATAATACTTCCTACTGGGAAGGGAAACCCTATCTTGGCATCGGTCCTTCAGCCCATTCCTTTAACGGGAAAATCAGAAAGTGGAATATTGCAAGTAATCAGAAGTATATCCGATCAATCGGAGAAAACATCATCCCAGCAACTTCCGAAACACTAACCGATATCCAGCAATTAAATGAATATGTGATGACACAACTTCGCATGACAGAAGGCATAAACATAACGGCAATAAATAACCGATTCGGAGAAAAATACACGAACGTACTGGATGTGGCCACCCAACGTCATATCAAAAAAGGACATCTTCAAATAAAAAATAATCGGATCATTCTGACTAAAGCAGGCAAGTATTTCGCCGATGCCATTGCGGCTGACTTGTTTTTTAATGTTTGAAGTGTCGCTGTTCGGTGAGCACCATCACCAACTGATTATCCTTGCAGTAAGTAATGGAGTCCTGATCTCTTACCGATCCGCCCGGCTGAATAAAGGCCGTGATACCGGCTGCATGTCCCATCTTCACACAATCATCAAACGGAAAGAATGCATCACTTGCCAGCACGGCTCCCTTCAGATCAAACTGAAACTGTCCGGCTTTTTCGATAGACTGACGAAGCGAATCAATCCGACTAGTTTGTCCGCAGCCCTTACCAATAAGCTGTCTATTTTTAACTAAAGCAATGGCGTTTGATTTTAAATGCTTGCACAGGATATTCGCAAATTCCAAATCCTGTTTTTCCTGAGAACTTGCTTCTCTTCCACCGACCTCTTTCCATTCTTTATAATTACCCTCATCGGCATCCTGTATTAGCATACCGTTTAAGACCGACTTAACCTGTGCTTTATAGGCAGGAAGTTCCTTCCATTGTAAGAGTATGCGATTCTTTTTGGACTTTAAAACGGGTAAGGCGTCTTCCTGAAATCCAGGTGCAATCAGTACCTCAAAAAAGATTTCCTGTATCGCTTCTGCGGTGGCTTTATCAATCACGCCATTACTTACCAGTACACCCCCAAAAGCACTTTCCGGATCGCCGGCTAACGCGAAATCCCAGCTTTCTTTTACTGTTGGTCGTTGTGATGCACCACAAACATTGGTATGTTTGATGATGGCAAAGAGAAAGCCATTTTCAGCAGATGAAAATTCACTCACCAATTGCAAGGCCGCATCCACATCCACCAAATTATTGTAGGAAAGTTCTTTTCCATTCAGCTGAGTGAATAATTGAGAAAGATCCCCATAATATGCCGCCGACTGATGTGGATTCTCTCCGTAACGCAGCACTTGTTTTTGCTGACCAAATGCAGCTGGTATTTTCGTTTGATGAAAATAGTTGGAGATAGCGGTATCATAAGCCGTACAAACATCAAATGCCTTGATCGCAAATGCTCTCCGTTGGTCATAATTAGTTGCTCCCTCTTGTTGCAAAAGCAAATCATTTAATAAAGCATAATCCGATTTGGCAGCGATCACCACTACATCTCTATGATTCTTGCCAGCCGCACGAAGCATTGAGGGACCTCCAATATCGATCTTCTCAATGATGGCTGCTTCAGCCTCTTCAGCACTTCCTTTAAAATCAGCCGAACGCACTTGCTTGACTGTTTCTTCAAACGGATATAGATCTACAATCACCAGATCGATTTCTGGAATATGATACTGTTGCATTTCCTGGCGATGTACCTCATCCGTCCGCTTTCCCAATATGCCACCAAATACCACCGGATGCAATGTTTTCACACGGCCACCCAATATGGATGGATAATTCGTTAAGCTCTCTGCAGGTACGACCGGAATACCCATTTTTTCAATGAATTGCTGCGTACCGCCAGTGGAATAAATGGTTACTCCTTGACTGTGTAATGTACGGACTAGTTCATCTAATCCATCTTTATAAAAAACTGAAATAAGGGCGGACTGAATCTTCTTATTGCTCATAGATAATGATTAATGGATGGATTGGAGGCGCAAAGGTAAGGCACGCAATATTTTTTGACCACCTTTAAAAATAATTTACCACAATAGGAATGTTTTCTCGGGGTTCGAGTCCCTCTCACCTTGGGTATCATGGTGTCATGGTATCAAGGTGTCGAGGTGTCGAGCAGTTAATTAGAAAGTATCCCCCTTTGGAGGGGGTGAAGGGGGAGGATATCGCATCGTTCAACATTACTCTATTTGTGACTCTGTGCCTCTGTGTCTCTGTGTTAAAATTATTTTTTAGAAGAAGATCTTGATTATTGTTTTCATTATTCCAACAATCAGCATACATATTAGCGCATCAAAAAGATATTTTTTATCAGTCGTTTGATAAAAAAGATAAATGAACCAGATCACACCATACATAAGTATTAAATCAATCAACCCCGGGTTTAATTTATCCAGTACAGCAAAACGATACAAAGACAGATATTCCATCATATCATTCATTAACTGAATGATCCGTGAAAAGATGATACCCATATAGCTGCTGATGAATTCAAAAGGTGAGAGCATCACGAGCAATAACAATCCATAAAGCGCAAATGTACTCAGCGGCACAGCGATCAGATTCGCCGGTAAAAACAATAGTGGCATCTGATGAAAATGATAGATACAAAGCGGTAAGGTCAGCACCTGAGCCGATAGCGTGACGGCATTCATCTTCCAGAATCCAGCCAGCAATGGGTTTTCAATTGATATTATCTCGTAAATTGGTTTCATAAATACCACCAGACTCAACACAGCAGCATAAGACAATTGAAATCCGATATCCCATAACAAATACGGATTATAACACAACATAAAAAATGCTGATGTAGCCAGTGCATTTTCGATGCTGCCTTTTTTATCTATAATCTTACCCAAACTGATAAAACTGAACATGATCACAGCACGGATCACCGAAGCACCTCCACCAGTCAGCAGACTGAAAAGCCAGAGAAACATTAGAATAAGCAATTCCTTCCAAACACGTAATTTCCTAAAACGATCAATCGGACGACATAGAATCTGAAGTAATAAATAGATAAGTGCCAGATGCATACCGCTAATAGCAATCACATGTATCGTGCCAGTACTCTGATATATAGCCGACAAATCTCTGTCAAGCTCTGCTCTGTAACCCGTAAGCAAGGCAATTGCCACTGCTGCATCTTGCGGTTTGGTCACATGCCGGTGAATGATCTGGATCAAATGACCCCTTAGCCGATATAAATAAGCGTACACATCAAATGATGAATCTTTTTCGTGAATTACGTAATCTCTTTCTTTCAGATATACCTGATGATATATCTTTTGCAATGCAGCGTATCGTCGAAAATCAAATGTGGCCGTATCATTGGCAGGTATAGGTTTAGGTATTGTTGTTATTAGAATGATAGATGCATAGGATAGTTTTTGTACAGAGTTTCCCTTCTTAAAATACACATAACATTTTCCAGTCACCGGAACTTTCCTTCCCTTCGATATTAAATGAATAGCGGAAGCAATGGCACGGAATGTTTTCGCACGCTCAACGGGCGGTTCTTCCAAAGCAAGCAAAAGGATATTTTCATTTTTTATATGCTTAGAAAAATGTCTGCTTTCAAATCTTAATTCATGACACATCATACATTCCACACCCAAACAAAAAAAGATAATTTGAATAGGTATCCCTGATAAAAACCTGTACCGAAACCGACGAAAGGATGATAATGATCGGCTCAGATACCAAAGTAGACCTCCGCATGAAATCAGGATACATAGCGCATAAACTTGAAGTGGAACATAATATTCGGTTATTATGCCGACAATCAACGGCAAGAGGAAACGAAAAAAAGGTGCCTTTTTCCAAAAAGGAATCATAGTTAGCTATAATTAGGTGTGTAACGAAATTAAACGATCATTCATTCATCTTCTTAAAACTTTTGTGAAAATCTCTACA
>CAZZJD010000065.1:5624-8294 GCA_964654305.1 uncultured Chitinophagaceae bacterium | reverse complement strand
TATTTTTCAAAAAAACTCTCTGGTTTTTCAAAATTTATTTTCTTTTATTTAAATATTTTGCCCTAAATATTGATACGGAAACTAAAAAGTTTATAAACTTTCTACTGATTAGTGGGGTGCAAGACAAAGAAAGCAATAATGAAATACAAAAAAGGGGGCTATAAAGCCCCCTTTGGATTTATTGTTAGGAACTAAACTTCCCTTATTTCATCGATTGGACCTTTCCGGTTAACACCTGACCACCAACATTTAGCTTGTATATCAGGATGCCGGTAGCGCCTTCGTTGCTAAATCTGGCAAAGTTTTGTACACCTGACGTTACATTACCATCAAATACGACTCCCAGGCGTTGCCCGTGTACATTGTACACTTCCAGTACCGCCTTACCGCTTACCGGAGAAACAAAACGGAAGTTAAGTTGCTCTAAGAACGGATTCGGATAAGCATTAATTGTCAACTCCTTAACATCTACGGAAGCAACTAAATTGTTGTTGCGGGTTCTGGCACTGATGATAGGTGCAGGACAAGTTGAAGCAGCTGGAGGAGTGCAATATCCACTCACGTTACCGGTTGCAGAGAAGCCTATGAACAACTTACACTCATCAAACACTTCATTGATCAGAGCAGCTGCACCTGCCACATCACTGTAACTAATTCCGGCCGGCAATGAACCGCCGAGAGCAGCACTAGCCAAATTCAACAGATCAAGTACTGTCTTATTTCCGGGAAGTGCGTTGATCACTTTAGAAGATATCAAACGTGTTTTGTAGGGATTGTAAGTAGTCGTATAACCGCTGATAGTTACTCCATCACTGCAATACACGGGACTGAATTTACATTCAGCCGGCACAGCCGTTGAAAGTGACGAACAGTTGCCACCTTTCTTATCTGCTACTATGATATACTTATCAGTAGATCCAGCACCACCCGCAAGGCTTAAGCTACCCAATGTAGAACCCTGCATATAGGTATTGAGCGCAAGCGCAATTGTTTGGGATAATAGTACATTATCGACCTTCCCTTTTTTCAGGATCTGATTGCTGCTAGGTGTATGATTCCCATTCGGCAGCCTATTAGCAGAACCTCCGCCGGGCAAAATTCGTATAATGTCAGCAGCATTGGTAGCCGTAAATGATCGGCCAAGCACACCGAGGTATAGAATACCTCCCGGCATATTGGCCAGACTTCCGGAGATCAACTGGGTTGTTGTTCTTGAGCCGGCAGGAGTGCATGCAATGCCGCCTGTGTTACCAAAATAACCTTGTGTATACGTACAATATGGAACACCGCATTGTCTAGCGGCAATGGTTATCACTTTTGTATCTGTACAATTATTCGCATCAGTTGCTACAATGGTATACGTACCGCTTGAAGCCGTAAATGGAGAAGTTGCACTTACACTATTGACTGTAAAACTAATGCGGCCTGTACCACCCGCTGCACTAAACGTGATAGATCCGGTTTCCGTCGGACATAATGCACCCGGACCACTGGCTGTTAATACAATAGCATTAGGCTCAGTCAACGTAATCGAAACCACATCAGTACATCCATTTTCGTCGGCGACTGTATAGCTATGTGTACCGACACCTACTGTGAATGTTCCTGTTCCTGTGTAAGTCGGTGTGCCACCGGTAGCAGATACCGTTACTGTGGATGTACCACCATTACAAAGAATAACTCCTCCCTCAATAGAGGCAACTAACTCAGTAGGTTCTGTGATGGTGATAGTTGTATCAGCCGTACATCCATTTTCATCAGTCGCTATTATTGCATACGTTCCGACTATAGCAGCAAATGGTGAACTTGCAGATAATGCATTAACTGTGTATAAAATTGTACCTGTTCCGCCTGTTGCACTGAATGTGATCTGGCCTTCTCCCCCAAAACACTTCGGATCTTTGGCATCTGCAGACAGGTTTACCTTAGGAATTATATTGGTTTCTGCAATACAAGTAGAAGGACAGACACCAGGTTCTTCCTTAAACAGACGAACTATATAGTTGCCACCATTAATTCCTGCTTTAACTGTTACAGAAGATCCATCTGTTGATCCAACGAAGTATGCCACATCAGAAGAAACAGGGTTTCCGTCTCCATCAATCAACGACCACTGGAAGATCGTACCTTCTTCTGATAAACTTTCATCTGTATATACGTTCTCAGTTTCTGCACAAACTTGCTCAGGACCATTCAGAGTGCAAGGCGCTCCAGACTGAACAAGAATTGATTTCTGACACGTACTTTCGCATCCAAACTCATTTACAACTTTCAGATGAAGAGTTCCCACTCCATTTACCTCAATTGTTACACTAGAAGACTCATCATCTCCTATGATTTCTAATGCCCCCTCAACTGTCCATTTATAAGAACTCAATCCTGCAGGAGCAGTAAATACACTGGCTGGACTAGGTAATCCATTACCAATACAGAATGGTGCATTACCGGGATTTCCACCAATAATCACGCAAGAAGGATTCGGATTTACACTCAGCATGTATTTCGCTGTACTGTCACAACCATATTGATTTACCAGACCTGTCTTCGTTTGCTCACCAGCAGCCGTAAAGGTTAATCCATCCCAGCTATAAGGAAGCTCTTTCGCGCAGATCGTACGGCTTTGAGTTGATGAAGTCTCAGGATTTACACTCAACGTGTATGTCGCTGTAC
>CAZZJD010000065.1:0-5524 GCA_964654305.1 uncultured Chitinophagaceae bacterium | reverse complement strand
TGCTCGCCTGCAGCTGTAAATGTTAATCCATCCCAGCTATATGGAAGCTCTTTCGAACAGATCGTACGGCTTTGAGTTGATGAAGTCTCAGGATTTACACTCAACGTGTATGTCGCTGTACTATCACAACCATATTGATTCACCAGACCTGATTTCGTTTGCTCGCCTGCAGCTGTAAATGTTAATCCATCCCAGCTATATGGAAGCTCTTTCGCGCAGATCGTACGGCTTTGAGTTGAACTCGTTGAAGGATTTGAAACAACACTAACATTATTACTGGTAGAAGTACAATTAACTGAACTGGTACCAACAACATAATAACCTGTTCCTGCAGGAACATTCGTCCAGGTAAGCCCTGAACCTGTTCCGGCTTTTGGAGCACCTACAGCAACACCTGCACTTGTATACAGCTGATAACTGAATCCAAGTTGAGAAGTAGATGAAGTAATTGTTCCTGAAGATGCTGTAGATGCACAAAAACCGTTGCCTGTTAACACCAAAGGCAAAGGAGTTGCGTTAAATGATCCTGCAACAAAATCATCCAGCGAAGCCGTGATAGATTGAGAAGATCGTGTTTCTAAAAGAAAACTTGTATTACAAAGATTACCCACATTTAGAGATGTTAGATCCACTTGGCCTTCATAAAACATATTTGTTTCATAAGTTGAACTTCTAAAGCAACTTGATACCCATCCATTTGGAATGGGAAATTGTGAATCATTATTTTCAGCAACAATTCCTGTTAAACTCGTCGACCGAAGATTACCATTGGTATTTGGGACATCTCCATTTCCACTAGCATCCCACTGAAAAATGCTCACAGTTGCATTTCTACCGCCTCCGGTAAAATCAGCCAGTACCAGCACATCTCCATCTACATGAGGAGGAGCAAATGTATTTCCCAAAGGGCCGACTACCGGACCGGTACCATTCAGATACAACCAGAAACCGATTTGCGCATCTCCATTATTAGACGTACGGTCACCGGCAAAATACAAAATGCCATTTTTAAGGATGGCAGCTCCATTGGCAATATCATTCTTTGCTTTTGTCTGACTGATAGACCAAACCAGCATATTCGCCAGGAAGAAATCTTTCGAACCTTCCGTGAACTGATTGTCTACCACTCCATTACCACATGCATCCCCTTGGTATTTTTTGATGGGGAAAAGATTGAAATTAGATGGGTTCCAATCAGATGGATTACCATCGATCGTAATGGTCTGAGACATTAGGTTTTGTACCCCCAGCATTGTTAATAACACCAGGATTAGCGCCTTACGACCTAAACCCCTAAAACAATGACGCCCATTAAAAGTGCTTTTACATTCACTTTGCGTACACGTTTTTGACATAATAATAAATTTTAAATAAAAAATAAATGTTTTACCAGGATAATGGCATTTCGTTGATCTTGGAAAATAAAGACGGGGCAATACATCAAGTAAATCCAAAAAGAAATACATGCTGTATTGGTGACCACACAGGCATCAATGGGATATTAGTATTAACTATAATACAGTTATCGAAGAGGGACGGACTGGTACTGTACTATTGGTAGATAAATGCAGTTTAGAATAGGATTGGCTATAGTGAATCAGGTTATTAATCAGTATTCAGCACAAATATACTTGTATTAATTCCAAGATACAAAGAAATAAGTACTTTATTTTATCAGGCTTAATTATGATCTTAATCAGAATTTGGAATTGTTATGTTTTTTTATCCACCCCCTTTTATTAGATTTGATTTATGAAAATTCAAAAGTATATCACACTTTCATTGATCAGCGTTAGCTATATTTTTTCAGGTTGTGATGTATCGGATTCTGAGGGAAATCATAATGACAATCCCTCTCTTCAGCCAATTACAATAGCTTTTACAGTTATAAAATCCTACCCGCATGATACAGCTTCCTTCACGCAAGGACTTGAATTCTATCAGGGCAACGTATATGAAAGTACAGGTAATCCTGAAAATGTTCCTAATAATGGATCATGGGTTGGCAAGATAAATCTCGCGAATGGCATAGCAGAAAAGAAAGCCTTTTTGCCTGCCGATATTTTTGGAGAAGGAATTACTATTTTAAAAGATCACATTTATCGCCTTAGCTGGCAAAATCAAAAAGCCTTTGTTTACAAACTCAAGGATATTTCACCTGTCAAAGAATTTTTCTATCAAGGTGAGGGATGGGGACTTACGAATGATGGAGCACAACTAATTATGAGTAATGGCTCCAACATTTTAAGTTTTCGCGACCCTAATACATTCAAGGAAGTCAAACAGATATCCGTGCATGATCACACCGGCATGAAAAACAATCTGAACGAACTTGAATTTATTAACGGATTTGTATTTGCCAACGTATGGCAGACCAATGAGATTTTGAAAATTGATACGGCATCGGGTGAAGTCAAAGGCATTCTTGATTTAAGCGAATTAATAAGGCAAAATGCAAACTTATCTAGCCCATCAACAGATGTTTTAAATGGGATTGCCTGGGATAAACAAAAGCAATCATTATTTATTACAGGAAAAAAATGGCCTGCTTATTTTGAGCTGAAAATCAATTGATTGATCACTCCATGTAAGCTCCGAAAATCTCATCATCTACAACCTCTACAAAAATATGTTCCTGTAATGTTGTTGCTACTGATAACCCAACATAATTTATCTGAACAGGAAATGCTTTATGCGTACGCTCAACCAAAACTAAAGTTTCAATTTTCTTGGGATGTACTTCCAGAAAAGGCTTTAATGCATAAAGCATTGTTTTCCCACTGCTGGCTACATCATCAATAAGAATCATCACCGCCTCTTTTTCAGCAGGTAATCCGCTCAGTTTTATATCAGTGGGATATTTTTTATCTAGAGAAAGTTCTAGCATCTGGATTTGAATGGCTGAAATATCAGCAACTGTCTGTGCAATTTTTTTAGCCAGCGTTACTCCATTTTCTTTAATGGCGATTAGATAAACATCTTTTTCTTCCAAATTTCTTTCCGCGATCTCAAAAGCGAGACGTTGAATCTTTTTTTCAACCTGCTCTTTATTCAGTATGTATTTTTTTTGTGGCATACAATTACAAATATATTTAAGATAAAAGTTCAAAGCATTACTAACTGGGGAATGTTTAAAAATTTATTACGAGTGCAAGTCTTCAAGCGCCTGACATTTCGGTGGCGTCATCCTGCATGTCCCGTAGCAAAGCGCAAACGGGGAGCGTAAACGAAGGATATCCTATTTGAGAACACCCTGAATTATGGATTGTTTCGCTTGCGATCAACATGACGCTCTTGGTGACCTTTACCTCTTGCCGCCTTTGCGTAAAATAATTAAACATTAAAAATAAACGATCCAATAATTTTACACGGCACTTTATAAAATTCAATAGTACAACATGTTAAATAATACTCATTTTTTGATCTTCTGAATGTATCTTAGCGCTGTAATAATTTATCTATGCAACTAATCGCACAGATCGCCTTTATCACTTGCCTTTCAGCCGCTGTCTGGTTTTTTTCAAAAAAAGTTCGTGAAATACGACGCAATATTTTTCTTGGCCTACCGGAAGATTTGACGGATCAGCCTGCTAAAAGATGGAAGAATCTTATACTGCTCGCATTCGGTCAAAAGAAAATGTTTGCAAATCCAACAGTAGCTATCCTGCACCTTTTTCTTTATGTTGGATTTGTGATCATCAATATTGAAGTGGTTGAAATATTGCTGGATGGTATTTTAGGCACGCATCGCCTTTTTCTTGAGCCTCTTGGCGGAATCTACACCGCACTGATCAACAGCTTTGAAGTACTCGCAGCACTGGTACTAATTGCCTGTGTTATTTTTTTGGTGAGAAGAAATATGATGAAGATCCGCCGCTTCATCAGCAATGATTTGAATGGCTGGCCGCGTAGTGATGCAAATTATATTCTGATCACAGAGATTGTATTAATGTCTCTTTTCCTTACCATGAATGCAACCGATCTGCAATTGCAAAAATCAGATCCGATGCACTATCATAAGACTAATCCTTTTATCATCTCATCACTGATCGCTCCGGCCTTCAATGGTTTATCAACCACAACTTTAGTAATCATTGAAAGAAGCGCATGGTGGATACATATACTTGGCATTTTTGCTTTCCTGAATTATCTCCCCTGGAGTAAGCACCTGCACATACTTTTAGCATTCCCCAATGCCTGGTATGCAAGATTGAATCCTACAGGTTCCATGAGCAATATGCAGGCAATTCAGAAGGAGGTTTTGTATATGATGCAACCCGAACTTGCTCCTACTGAAACAAATACAACTCCTCAAAAATTCGGCGCGAAAGATGTAATGGATTTGAGTTGGAAAAGTTTAATGGATGCATATAGCTGTACGGAATGTGGTCGTTGCAGCACTGCCTGTCCTGCCAACAGCACCGGAAAATTATTGAGTCCGCGAAAAATCATGATGAGCACTCGCGACAGACTGGAAGAAGTGGGAAGAAATATCAATAAGAATAAAAGCTTTCAGGAGGATGGCAAAATGCTTCTTAATGATTACATAACCGTTGAAGAATTAAGAGCCTGCACTACCTGCAATGCCTGTGTGGAGGCTTGTCCGGTCAGCATCAATCCTTTAAATATCATTCTGGAATTAAGAAGATCGCTAATCATGGAAGACAGTAATGCACCGGGTGAATGGAATGCCATGTTCAGTAACATTGAAAACAATTTTGCTCCTTGGAAATTCAGTCCGGATGAACGTGATGCATGGACGCAGCAGATGGGTTAAAAGTTGAAAGTTACAGGTTGTTGGTTAGTCAATTATTAATAATTAATGAATATTCTTCTCTAACCCTCCCGTCACTTCTTCCGGATGCTCCATTTTATGAACAGCATCCTTCTTGAATAAGATTTTCAAAAATTGAATAATCGCAGTAATCAAAAAAACAATACCGATAATCCAGTTGAGCATTTTTTGACCGGCGTCCAATTGATCGATTAACAACCTTCCTCCGAAGATAAATACAGATTGCCCCAAAAAAGTTCCTGCTCCTATCCCAAGCAAGTAGGCATTGTAATTCCAGAAACCGGGACTTAAAATTTTTTTTGAAAATAGTACGGCACTCCATCCAAACCAGAAAGGAATCTGCATGGGATTTAGGCAACTCATCAAAAAACCCAGCAAACCCCGATGCATGCCGCTGGAAAGAATGACATTCTGCTGAACCTTAGGATGATAGGCTGTCCAGAAGCTGGAAGCAGCCAAAGCAAGTACAATAATCAAAGTGGCCCACTCTAAAATTTTAAGCAATTTTTCATGCTTACGTACCCAAGCCATGGCTACCAGTGAAATACGTACATAGATTATTTCCGCACATAATGACCCAATTGTAAAAGAAATAGCCGGAAGAATCCCATCAGTAATTGCAATTTGCATTGCAGACAAGCTTAAAGTGCCTAGTGGTAATGTGCCCAGAAAGCTGATTAAAAACCCCCAAAATATTCCCGTTAACAAGCGATTTTTTGCAGGTGGCGG
>CAZZJD010000064.1:0-8298 GCA_964654305.1 uncultured Chitinophagaceae bacterium | reverse complement strand
CAGCCTGGGAGATCGCAAGCAGAAAACTCTAACCAAAATCGATCCAGTTTCCGGGCGGCAGGTCAAGACTGCCTGGCCTTGAGGTGCGCTTCGTGCGCGCGCCGCGCGGCGCGGTAGGGTTTCAGAGCCGACCACAACAGGATAAAGGCCAACGGAGCGGTCACGCCGTTCACGACGGCGAGGGAAAACCGCACGCCGTCCGCCATGGGAAAGACGTGATCATTCATCACGCCAACGACGAGCGGCCCTAGCCCCAATCCGCACAGATTGATCGTAAACAAATAAAGCGCGGATGTTTGTCCGCGGAACTGATTGGGGGTGGACAGCTGGATCGCGGCTGCGGCGAGCGGGAACGGGAATGTCGTGAAGAACTGTGCGACCGCAAGAACGCCGAGAGCGAGCCAGGGATCGGGCATCAGCGTTGCGGTCGCTGACGGGATCCAAGAAAACAACATCGCCAGCGCCGCGACGCGCAGCGGTGCATCGGCGTGCTTCTTCCCGAGGAAATCTGCGAGGCGACCGCCTGCCAGCGCGCCAAGAACACTCGCGATCATTACGCCGATCAGCCCATACCAGAATCCGACCTGCGCAGAACTCCAGTCGAACGTTCGCTTGAAGAATTCCGCGGTCCAACTCGTTCCGGCATAGCCATTGAGTGTGATTGCGCAATACCCGGCGAACATGGGGATATAGAGGCTCTTGTTCGCCCAAACGCGACCCAGCACGTCGCCAAGAGGCGGTGGCTTCAGGCGACCCGTCGCATCGACTTCGACGTCGCGCCGGGCCGGCTCCTTCAAAGTGGCGACCCAGAGCGCAACGAGGAGACCCGGACAGCCGACGACGAGAAACGCCGTTTGCCATGGGAGCACTGTGCCGATCACGGGCAGCGTGATCGGTCCCGTAGTCATCGCCCACTGGACGATCGCGCCGCCGAAGATAAACGCGCAGCCGATGCCGACGAACGCGCCCATCGTGAAAATCCCGAGCGCTCCGGAAAGTTTGTCCCTGGGATAGGTATCAGCGAGGATCGAGTAGGCCGCCGGGTTGAGACTCGCTTCGCCCGCTCCGACGCCAACACGGGCGAGGAACAGCTGCCAGTATTCCCGTGCGAGCCCGCTCGCGATGGTGAATGCCGAGAAGACCGTGGCGCCGACTGCGATCACAGTGCGACGGTTTTGGAAATCGACGAGGCGTCCCAATGGCAAGGCCGCGATCGTATAGAAAACGCCGAAGGCTAGGCCTTGAAGCAAGCCGATCTCGGTGTCTCCGATGCCGAATGTCTGCCGGATCGGACCGACCATCAGGCTGAGGATGATCCGGTCGATGTACGAGAACATGCTCGCGACGGTCAGCACGAGGATGGTGTAGGCGGCGGCGCTGGCTGACGGCCAGGGATCGTTCGGGCCTGCGATCCGGCCGCTCACGCTGGAAATTCCGGTAGGCCAGGATCGCGCTCGATCTGGAATACGTTGAGGACAAGCGCCACCAAAACGAACTCGGCGACGAGCATCACGTAATCAATCAATTGCGCATCGCTGAGATGTTCCGCAAGCGTTGCGTAGGTCGCGTCCGCGACGGACCAAGACCGCATCATCTCATCGACGCCAGAGAGCAGCGCGGCCTCCAGCGACGACCATGCGGCTGGATCGAGTGGTCCCGCGACGCGCGCAATGTCCGCCTCGGGAATCCCCAGGCGGCTGCTCAGTCCCGCGTGCTGACCCCATTCGTAGCCCGATCGCGCGTTCCAGGCGATGCGCAGAACCACGAGCTCGCGATTCCGCTCTCCCAGCGAATTGTGCCGAAGGATATGGGTTCCAAAGGGCAGCCAAGAGGCGAGTGTCTCCGGATTTCGAGCGAGAACGCGATGAATGTTGAAGGGCGGCCACCAAGAACCAAGAACGGTGCGCGCCGACTCTGTGAACTCCTGGTCCAACAGTCCGGCCAATCGCTGCGGGCCGTTCGGAAATGGGGGAGAATCTTTGCTGCTCATACCCCTGGTCCGCCTTTCGATCCGCGACGCCCTGAACACCCTAACGCACGTCGGTTTCGTGCGCCAGTGTCAGTTTTGCTCCGGTCGTCGTCGAGCCGCCGTAAAAATTATCGCAAAAACGGCGTTTTCAAGAATTGTGCACACTTGACGGTTTTGCTCACGCCTGCGACCTTGGTCCAAGGCTTCGATAAAAGGTTCACGATGTCGCATTGCGCCGACCGATCGATGGGCCGGCGTGGCCGCGGGAGGGAAACATGGGTCTTGGAAAGCACTTGATTTGGGGCGCAACACTGGCGTCGGCGTCAACTTTCGGCCTGGCCGCGCCTTCGGCATATGCTCAGGCGGTTGCGTCAGAAGCGGAAAGCGCGAGGAAGCTTGGCGAAATCGTTGTCACGGCTCAGCGCCGTGAAGAACAAATTCAAGACGTTCCGATCGCGGTTTCGGCGTTCGACCAGACTGCGATCGAATCGCTCAATGCTCGAGACATCCGCGATCTCGCTTCGGTGGTCCCCAACCTCGTTCTGAGCAAGGTCAACATCGGCCCCAGCATGACGCAGGTATCACTCCGGGGCGTCAACTCTCAGGATCCGGAGAAGAGTTTCGACCCGGCTGTCGGCGTTTTTGTCGATGGGGTTTATCTGGGAACGTCCGCTTTCAATCTTCTCGATACGTTTGACCTTGAGCGTGTCGAAGTTCTTCGCGGTCCGCAAGGCACTCTTTTCGGGCGCAATACCACGGGAGGGGCCATCAATGCTCTTCGCAGCGCGCCAACGGGTGAGTTCGGCCTCAAGGCCAAGGTGACCGTGGGCGATCAAGAGCGCTTGGACGCCGCCGCGGTTCTCAATTTGCCGGTCATGAAGGATCGCCTTGCTCTAAAGATCGCGGCCTTCACGAATACCGACGGCGGTCTTTGGGACAATCCCGCCGGCGGAGCGACGGGGGCGGAAGACCGCTGGTCCTCTAGCGCACGCTTGCGTTGGACTCCTTCGTCCGACCTCACGGTAGATTTCACGTGGGACCGCGCGAAAGACACCAGTGAGTTGACGCCCTACGTTCCGCGCGGGGTCGCCGTGACGACGCCGCTGCCCCTCGTCATCACCGGCACGCCGCCGACCCCAGCCACGATCGTCGCAGGCTCGCCCCGTGACCGGCTGTGCGTCATCCCAGGCGGGCGCTGCGCGCAGAACGATTTCTCGTTTTCCACGACCACCGATCCGCACAGAATGGACGCGTCCCTTGACGCCTATACGCTCAACGCCGACTGGACTCTTGGCGAGTCTTGGACGCTCACCGGAGTTTTCGGATACCGGGACTCCAAAGAGGATGTCTTCATCGATTTCGACGGGACGAACCTGACCGTCTTCAATGTTGTAAGGTCGCAAGACTACGAACAATGGAGCGGGGAGGTCCGGATTGCTTCGAATTTCGACGGCCCCTTGAACTTCGTCGCTGGCGCCTTCCATTTCGATAGCCTTTACAATCTACGCCAGGCGATCAAGCTCGATGTGGCGATGGTCAACCCGGCGTTGCCCGCGCTCGGCCTCGCCTTTGCGAATGCGTCCGGCGACGAGGACAAACACCGGGCGATAACGTCGGCGGTATTCGCGCAGGCCGATTGGAAGTTCGCGCCGGATTGGACTTTGACGCTGGGAGGACGGTTCAGCTGGGACGACAAGCGCATCTTCACCAAGTTCGTCGGCTCCCCGGTCGGCATGGCGCCAACGCTTGCCGCCTACAACATCGCTCAAGGCGTTCCGGCTAACCGCCCCATCACGTCGTCTGGCGGTCGCTCTGCGAGCTGGTCCGAGTTTACGCCGCGCGCCTCACTCAAATGGCAGATCCGCGATGATCTTCAGGCCTACGCGTCGATCACGCGCGGCTACAATGCGGGCGGTTTTTCTGCGCGGGCCGGAACGGTCGCCGACGTGACGACCCCGTTCAATCCGGAATTCATCAACGCGTACGAAGCGGGCTTCAAGTCCGACTTGTTCGATCGTCGCGCCCGGTTCAACGTCGCGGTGTTCTACAACGACTATACCGATAAGCAGGAAGAGGCCATCCAGCCTGGGCCGCCGCCGACCTTCACGTCGACGACGGTGCGCAACGTGGCGGGAGCGAGAATCATGGGCGTCGAGTTGGAGGGAACGGCGATATTGTCCGACACCTTCCGGGTTGACGCCTCCGCGGGCTTCATGGACGCCAAGTACACGGACTACAATGCCTTCGTCAGTTCCGCGCAATTCGTTTCGACACCGGCTCAGCCGGCCGGGACGCTCCTGCGCGCCGATCTGACCAGCCTCAAACTGCGTCGCGTCCCTGACATTACGGCTTCAGTTAGCCCGACTTGGGAAGCGAACGTGGGGCAGGGGCTCCTCACCGCTCGGGCCACGGCGCGTTACGTGAGTGAGCAATACGCGGAATTCTTCAATGATCCTCGTGGGCGGATACCGGCCCAAACCCTTCTCGACGCGAGCCTGTCCTACCAGTGGGGAGGCGAGAACAACGATCGCATGGCGATCACTGTCTTTGGCGAGAACCTGACGGATGAGCAGGACGTGCCGTCCTTCACCAACTCGATCGTCGATTTTGCGACCGTTTCGCCGCCGCGTGTTGTGGGGGTGACGCTCAAGGTGAACTATTGACTGTGACGGCTCTCATCCAGGGGGCCTTTGACGTCAGCAACGATCGCCGGGCGGGAGAGCAATTTCCCGCCCGGCTTTTTGTTTCAGTAGTCGACCCGCTTCACCATGCCTCCATCCACGATAAGATTGGCGCCGGTGATGATTGCGGCCGCTGGACTTGCGAGGAACGCCACTGCGCGCGCGACATCGGCAGGTGTGGCCATCCGTCCCATCGGGATCTGCGCGAGCGTCGCGTCGAAGAAGGGCTTCGCTCTCTGCTCGATCGCCGCCCAGGATCCGCCTTCGAAGTACACGGGACCTGGCGAGACGCAATTGACGCGCACCCCTTTCGGCGCAAGCTGTGTCGCGACATTTTTTGCGTAATTGTTGATTGCCGCCTTGATCGCGTTGTAGGCCTGCGGCCCCACGAACGTCTCCGTTGCTGCGGTCGTCGAAATGAAGACGATCGCGCCCTTCGTCTTTTCCAGGTGAGGCGTCATCGTTTCGACGCCGCGTACGGCCCCGAGCATGTCGACCTCGAAGGAGTTGCGCCAGTTTTCCTCTCCGGCCATGCCGCCGCCAGCCGAAACGTTGGGGATGAAGACGTCTGCGCCTCCCAGTTTGTCAACGGCCGTGGAAAGCCAGCCGCGATATGCGTCGGCGTTGCGTACGTCGCAGACAGCCCCGAACGCTGTGCCTTTTTTCTTCAGCTCGGCTTCGGCCTCAGCGACCTCTTCGCCCTTGCGTGCGCAGAATGCGATGCTCGCACCTTCAGCGAGGAAGAGTTCGGCGATTGCGCGCCCGATGCCGCGCGTAGCGCCGGAGATCACGATTTTCTTGTGCGAAAGACCCAAATCCATGCTCGCCTCCCGAGGTTGGTCGCGGCATGATAGACCATCGCGCGCTGCTGAAAAGGACAGTTCCGGATGATCGAGGTCGTTCAAGTCCACTTGATATGCGGTGGCGTCTTCCATGACTTCGATTTCGCTCGCCTCGAGCTCCTTAAGCTGCTTGCGGAGCGCGAAAACGTCCGTACGACCGTCGCGCAGGACTACGCCGACACTGCGTCTTTGCAGCGCGCAGACGTTCTGCTGACGTATACCTGCAACGTTTCCCCGAGCGCGGAGCAGATTCAGGCTCTTCGTGATTTCCTCGATCGCGGAGGCAGATGGTTTGCTCTTCACGCGACAAATGCCGTGACCGAGTGGATATCCGCCGAGGGCGAGGAGCCCCGCGTCGCAACCCCCGACCTCCCGGCGACGTTCGTGGACATGCTTGGAAGCCAGTTCAAAGCCCATCCCCCGCTCGGAGAGCGATTCGTCGTGCATCCGAGCGAGCCCCGTCATTCGCTCGCTGAAGGCATCTCGCCGTTCGAGGCCGACGATGAGCTCTATCTTTCCGACTATCGTGACGGAAACATTCCGATTCTCGAGACGCGCTGGACGGGGCATGTGCCCTATTTCGTCGAGGGAGAGTGGCACGAGGACCGCGCGCACCTCGTAATGTATCTTCGACCGGCCGGGGCTGGCGGCGTGCTCTATCTCACGCTCGGACATTGCCGGGGTCACCATGACTTCAGGCCGGTCTTTGCGCACTATCCGAAGGTCGAGCGCTGCTCGTGGAATTTGCCGGTTTTTTACGAGCTTTTGCGGCGAGGCTTGGCCTGGGCGATCGATCGCCGCGATGCTTAGGCGCCTGCGCGCCGCAGGAGACGAAAAAGAGCTAACTTGTCGGTTTTCAAGAGCGTCGCTAACGCCAAAGACGGCACGGGAGAGGTATCATGGATGGTCCGCGCCGACCACTGCAGCCAGGTCAAGCAAGGTGTCCCGGGGTTTCTTGGGATGACATGCTCAACGCAGATTCCCGGGCCGTCCCCGAGTTCCTCCGTAGGGCTTCCTACGAGCATCTTGGCTCAAGTGCGCTCGACGTCGCACGCTACACTTCAGCCGATTTCTTCCAACGTGAGGTGGCGCGCATGTGGCCGCGCGTCTGGCAGTTCGCCTGCCGAGAGGAGGAGATTCCCGAACCCGGCGACGTCGTCGTTTATGAAAATGCGGGCGCGTCTCTCCTCGTCACGCGTCAGGCGGATGGTGCGATCCGCGCGTTCCACAATGTTTGCCTGCATCGTGGCCGCAAGCTTCGAACGCAATCAGGCTGGGCGGGCGAATTCAAATGCCCGTTTCACGGCTTCACCTGGGCGACGAACGGTCAGTTGAAGGAAATCCCGTGCGCATGGGATTTTCCGCATCTTGAAGCTCAACGACTCCAGCTTCCTGAAGTGAAGGTCGATGTCTGGGCAGGCTTCGTCTTCGTCAACGTCGACGGCAATGCGGCGCCCTTGCGCGAGTGGCTAACGCCGCTTCCGGAGCATTTCGAACGTTGGAAGTTGGAGGACTGCGTCACGTCAGTTTGGGTCGCCAAGGTCATTCCGGCGAACTGGAAGGCGACGGCGGAAGCGTTCATGGAGGCCTGGCATTCGTTCGTTACTCATCCTCAGATCCTTCCGTTCACTGGTGACGCGAATACGCGGTACGATATTTACGGCGACAATGTGAATCGAGCGATGACGCCATTCGGAACGCTCTCGCCGCACCTCGCCGGCTGCGGCCATGACGAGCAGTTCGTCGTCGATTCAATCATGAAGTTCGGCGGTCGTATGTCGGCTGGAGCCCCGGCGCCAAAGCTGCCACAGGGGATGAGCGCGCGGGCGTTCCTTGGCGCCGCGAACCGCGCAAGGTACGCGGCCGAGACCGGATTCGAATTCGAGCACGCCACTGACAGCGAATTGCTCGACGCCTACACCTACAATGTCTTTCCGAATATGGCGCCTTGGGGTGGTTTCGCACCCAACATCGTCTATCGGTGGCGTCCGTGGCCGGACCAGGACTGTACGCTGATGGAAGTCCGGATCTTGACCCGCCGACACAAGGACAAACCCCGTCCTAAGCCTGTTCCGATGCGGATGCTCGCCGCCTCCGAGCCCTGGACGACGGCAGCTGAGCTCGGCGCGCTGGGAACGGTATTCGATCAGGACATGGCGAATTTGCCGTTCCTGCAGGATGGGATGAAGGCGTCGGCGAACGGGCGGATCGAGCTCGGCCACTATCAAGAAATCCGCATCCGCCACTTCCACCGGACACTCGACAGGTATCTCACAGAATGACCATCGCACCTCTGAAAATGCCCAAATGGGGTCTGTCGATGCAGGAGGGCACGCTGGGCGCGTGGCGCGTGCGCGAGGGAACCGCCATCGCAGAAGGAGACGAGCTTGTCGACGTCGAGACAAGCAAGATCGTCAATTCGTTTGAGGCGACCACGGCCGGGAATCTGCGTCGCATCGTTGCCCAGGAGGGCGAAACGTTGCCGGTTGGCGCGCTGCTAGCCGTGCTCGCGCCGCCAGAGATCGATGAGGCGGAGATCGACGCCTTCATAGCGGATTTTCAATCCCGCTTCGTTCCCGAATCCGAGGACGATGGAGGCGGCCTCGAAAGCGCCTTCGTCCCTATCGGCGCAGGGCGCGCACTGCGCACCGTCGTCGTCGGCGAAGGGGAGCCGGCGGTTCTGCTGCTGCACGGGTTCGGGGGAGATTTGGAGAACTGGGCCGCTGTCCAGGCGGCGCTGTCGACCTCCCATCGGGTGATTGCGATTGATCTTCCAGGCCACGGCCTTTCCACCAAGGCGCTTTCG
>CAZZJD010000063.1:0-8376 GCA_964654305.1 uncultured Chitinophagaceae bacterium | reverse complement strand
TTAGTTCCCTTTTATTAAAATCGGAGCTTTTATTTTTATAGGCGGTTTTAAATTTCCTGAAGATAATTGGTATAAGGCTTTCTTGAGGGGCAGGAAACGGGTTTGCACCTATTTCCTCTATCAATTTCTTAAGTTTGTTTATTTGTGTATCATTTAGCTTTGAGAGCCTATTTAAGAATGCTGTTAGAGCTGGCTTATTTATCGGTTCACTAGGGAAGTGTTCGATTAATATGTTATCTAAGGGCGGCATCTTAATTACTTGGTTCCTTTTAATAAACTAAGTTGTTCTGATAATTCTTCTAGAATCATTTCTTGTTTAGATAATGCTTTTGAAAGCGAGTCTATAGCGGCTGTGTGATGTTCGGCATACAAACCTAAAAATGTTTCTAAACTTTGTGAAATTGTGCTTTGGTATTCTTTAAGGCCGGTATTCAGTTCAGTAAAAACAACTTGTAGTCCTTTTTCTATTACTCCAAATTTTTGTGCATAGTCAGTCGAAACTTCTTTTGCTGTTGATAATGAATTCTGTATTTCTACAACTATAGCAGAATTATTTTGTAAAAATTCGTTTGAATATTTTGCAAAGGTATTTTGTGACTCACTGAATTTAGATGATGAAACATTTACATCGGTTGATATATTTCTGAATGTTGAAATTACATGTTCTAATTCTTCATGAGCTTCATTAAGCTTATTAATTGTTTCACTTACTCCATTAGAAAGGCCGTTCATTTTTTCAATACTGGTATTAAATGCAATTAGTAGACTTTCAGATACCTGTATATTTTTTGATTGTTCTTTTATGAGGGTTTCTTGTCCGTTTTGAAGACCGCCAATCTGATCGTGAAAAACCTTGCTCATGTCTTCTACCTGCTTTTTCATTTGGTTGATAGAATCCTCTGATTGAGCGAATGTTTGCTTTGAAATTTGTTTGACAACTTCCTGTAATTCATTGAAGTTTTCACTAAGATTATCTGTCATTGACAGTAGTTTCTGTGGGAAATCAGTCAATGAGCCGCTAGCCTGTCCGAGTAATTTCGCCAATTGCTCCATCTCATTTTTCGTATCCCCACTCATAGAAGTTTTGAATTCCTCTATCATTTTACCCATGCTCAGTTGCAATTCTTTTACGATAAATTGTGTCATATCCGTTGCGGGGTCTTGCATTTTCTTCCCCAGTCTTTCGATCTCTTCTCGAACAAGTTTTAATTCCGCTAATACACCTTCTGCCGGATCGTTAAGTATTTTTTCAAATCCTGCCCCAATAGTATTGGCCAAATCAGTCGAGAATGATTGTAAAGAATTAGACTGCTTTTTAGATTCATCGTAAATATCTCTTAAAACATTACCTGGTTTTACAATATTACCATTCTCATTTGTAGAATGTAGTTCATTCTTAAGATCAGTTAATACTTCCGTAAGTTTTTGTATTGCGATAGTTTCCTCGCTTTGGACACCTTCCTCCATTTTTTTCCGCTTAATATTTGTCCAGAATGAAAAAACTACCAGAAGCGCAACGCCAAAAATAGATACTAAGAAAGCGGTCTTTAATCCATTAATCAATTCAGGGATACTTTTATCAATAGCGCCGGTATCAAAATTCCAAAGACCTATTGCAATTCCCAAGAATGTAAATAGTATTCCAAGTGTCGGGAATAAGTGAGGTATAAAATCAAACAGGTACTCATTATTATTGTCTCGCGTTCTTCTTTTAATATATAGTGCTGCCCAGACAGCAACAATTAGTATTATACAAATACCTAAAATTATTTCAATGCTCATTAGTTATTGATTTTTTTAAGTGCTTCATTAATAATTGCCTCACTTGTTGTGACTATTCTAAACTCAACACGCCGTGATTTATTTATGTCAATAGGTTTCTTACTTTCGAAATCAAGTTTATAATCTTTATCCACTGTTCTTCCATATGATAATCCGTTTGCTGTAAGCCAATATTGCAATCTTTTTCTTATATCTTGCTCTAGTTTAAGGAAACAATCCTGCGTCCGTAAAAATGCCAATACTTTTCTCGCTCTATTCTGTGAAAGCTCCATGTTATCTATATATGAATCACCGACTAGATTTCTTCTAGTAGTATCTGTGTGTCCTTCAATTCTGATTTCAGCTATGTTATTGATATACTTATCTTGCATTACCACACTTATGTATTTTGGAAAGAATTCACGTAGAATATCCTTGAACTCATCTGGCACCTCGAATTCTTCTGGTTTAAATAACACTTTGGGGTCAGTAAATTTAATCGACAGATCCGGATCAATCTTTAACTTCCACTTTTCAGCATCTTTTTTAAAGATACTGTCTAATTCTTTTTTTAAGCCCACTTTAGATTCTTCATAATTTTTGAAAAGCTTATCTTGCTCTTTTTGTTTTTGCTGAACAGATAGCATAAATGATAATGAGATAAAAAGAAACATGACCATTAAAACAGTCATAAGATCAGCGAGCGGTATCCAGTGGCTTTCCTTTTTCGTTCCGGACATGGGTTAATTTCTTTTATGTTTTTTATTCATAGTTGCACAGTAATATCGGACAGTAGATTACTGTAGTTTCAAATGTAATAACCATTTTCTATTCCATAGACACAAATATGTTTATCTATACTATATAAATATTTTATCCTTTGTCAAATACTGCAAAAACTCCACCACTTTTTCGGGGGTGCAGTTCTTACCCAGTGTAGCTGTGATAACTTTTTCCTCAATACCCCTTAGAACAGGTTCAATGGTAAAATGCTTGTTCTCTGCCTCATCCCGATAATTCCGAGCAACAAACTCCGGAATTGTTTCTTCCCCGGGATGAAAATCACTGGATATCATAGAAACCATCAAAACAGGTAATTTATAACTTCTCTCGTATTTTATTTCAAGGTCTTTGACTGCACAGGCAAACTCATAGCCGTTCAGTCCCGGGTGGTTGTAATCAGTGATGATGATATCCACCGTGTTGTTAATCAGGAATGATGTTTCGATATAAGCAAGGGCTTCATCTGGATGCCGGAATTGTATGATCCGATAATCTTCACACGCATCCGTAACTCCCGTTTGAAACCCATTCAGGAATGTTATATGATCGTCAAGGTGTAGTATGTATTTGAGTGGTTTGCTCATCTCTTACAAAGATGCTAAGTAAACACCTTACACCTCATCCTATTTACGGAGTGAAAAATTTTTAAAAAATATTTTCCGTGGATCAGTGGGGCTTGGTTTTTTGGTGCAAATTTTGGTGCAAATAAAAAAGCAGTTATGAGCCTATATTCATAACTGCTTAATTTTCAGTGGACCCTGTAGGACTTGAACCTACGACCCTCTGATTATGAGTCAGATGCTCTAACCAACTGAGCTAAGGGTCCTGGTCGTTATCCGTTGTTCGTGATTCGTTGATCGAAAGAAGGACCTGCGAAAAACGAAAATCGAAAGGCGAAAAACGATCGCGAGCGACAAAGATAAATTAATCAACCTGATGTAAAAAAGAGAAATTCTGCCGGATTGTTATTTCGTTTTGATCTCTTCAAAATCAATATAATCACCGGTGGCGGGAGACTTTTTTTCTGGCTTGGGGGGGGCGGTCTGTGTTCTGTTTTGCTGCTGTTGCGCCTGAAAGCTTTCCATCTGCTCTTTCATCCCATTCATCTGCCTTTTTACCTGTGAAGCCACCTTTGCTGCAGGAATAATCAACTCAAAAATGAACTTGAATAACACATATACCAAGAAAGCGATGAGAAGGGTTTTTAACATGGGGCAAAGGTAATATATGAAGCTCTTTCAATTAATAGATTAACCGTTAAAGTTGTCCGTCTCTTGCCTAAGGTTAGACGGGTATATCAACTAGTAAATATTATATCATTCAACTTCTTACATTTTTTTACTTATCAAATGGGATTCTTTCCCTTAAATTTTTATTGTTACTTTCTTTGTCATCGCTACAAAGAAAGTAACCAAAGAAAAATCTAGGCAGTCCCGATCGCTCCGCGCGTTCTGCCTTTCCAGCGCCACACTTTTCGTATATAGATAGATGGAACCCTTGGCCGTCTTTGCCTCTTTGTGGCTTTGCGAGAATTTTAAAACACCAAAAGGGCTGATTCATGATGTAGAAGTTTTCACATTTCAGTTTTTCTCCGGAGGTTCGTTCCGAAATAAGTTCGTAATGTTGTCAGATTACACTCTAAATGACACCTAGACACCAGCCCCAAACACCTTCGGGGCAGACACCTCGACACCTTTTTAACTGAAATTGACAACCGATAACTGCCAACTTCTAACGCCTCATCAACCTATACATTTCATGCATTACCTGCAAATGTGGAGCGGTTAAAACAGCGAGGCCTAAAAAGACATAGACCAGCATGGTCTGATGATTGAGAAACATGAATCCGCCTGCACCAAATAAGGCAATTCCCCCCATCGCCAACACGCTCAATACCAACATCCGCACAATAATCTGCCGGTAACTGTATGCCGTATTGATTCTCAAAAAACCAATAATATTTTTAAGCGACAATAAAGAATGCCACACAATAAAGTAAAAGGTAAAGGCAAGCATCATCGGTAGAGCATATAAGATCAATAATACCAAACCTAAATGCACAATGAACAGACCGGGATTATATGTGCCCTCTTCATGTGCCGAAAAATAAATAAAAGCAACAATAATAAATAGGGCCAGCAATATCATCAAAATAACCTTCCGGTAATAGTGTATAAAATGAATCAGCCCTTCAGCACTTCTGCCCGATGGAAACAAACTGAATAATGGCATCAGTTCATCGAAATGCTGCAACAAAATAAATCCCAGGATCAGCAATCCATAACTGATCACAAATAATTTTCCTATGACGGTTTCTGTTTTAAACTGATGCAGATCAGTCTCCCCGAAATGATATGCTGCAAAAACAATAAATAATAGATTACCAACCAAGGGGAAAAACCACAATAATGCCGCAAACAATAAAAGGCGAAACAAGTAAATCGATAAAAAAACAAACATCGAAAAGCGAGTATTCATCCGCTCGGCGCTGGATGCTGCCACCATCATATCTGCCGCCCCATGAGGTACGCCCAAAATAAGAATACCTCCCAAAAATCCATACACTTGATATTCCATGGAAATATCTGAAAAGAAAAAATGCTTGAGTAAAAGCAATAAAAAACCCAATATAATCAAGCCTAATCGAAGCATGTAGAATCATTAAAAAATAATGGGCCGAAAATTCGACCCATTATTTAGTTTTAGATAAATATTAAGCTGTTTTTTCTGATTGTGCCAGAGAATAAATGACAAGACCAAATCCGATCTTATTTACCGCATCACCGATATTATAAATGATGTCCATATTCAGTCCGCCGATGCCGAGGTCAGCAGCAGGGATACCAAACAGACCGCCCGGAGTTCCTACGATATACCCAAGCGGATAAATTGCCCATCCTACCAACACAAACCAGCCCAATGTTTTATTGGCTTTGGCAACGGCCGGTGAAGAAGCAGTAGCCAGTTTGGCCACTTCTCCAAACCATACCAGATACACAATGTAGAAATAGGCGAGCCCACTGATAACGCCCCAAAGAACGCTCTGATCTTTATAAATAGTCTCTCCAAAATAACCTGTTACTAGCATCACTACAGAGGCAAAAATCAATTGCCATAAGAGACCGATCTTGGCACCGGCTTTTTTAGTAATCAGATAAAATTCTACACACATCAAAGGAACCGTCAGCAACCAGTCAACATAACGAAAGAAGGTAGGAGATTCACTGGTTTCGAGGTTATACCCTCTCATGTAATAGTAGTGTACGGCAGCAATAAATGTAATAAGTCCGGAAACTAAAATGGATGTCCGCCATTTCTTCTCAACGTTATTGAGTTCGAAAAAGAAAAAAACAGATGCAGCCATCATTGCCATCGTACCTATAAAGAAGGTAAAGGCAACATAGTTGTCATTTGCGATGGGCATTGCCCCTAATAAATGCATGTTCATGTTACATGGTTTTGGTTAAAAAAATAGTTATCCTATAAAGGTTACAATCAACTTTTTAAAAGGGTAATCCACATTTCGTGTCTGCAACAGAGAAGTAAGCAAGCTCTGGATCGATTCAGGGGGGTTATTTACTTAAAAGTAAACAAGCACAATTTCAATTATTTGATCCAGTTATAAAAAATTGAAAATCAGGCAGAATTCTGATTTCTGTCATAAATATATAAAGTTTTGATTAACAAAACAAATAAATTCTTTAAACAAAATGTTTACCCTATTCCCCCCCCCCCCTTAAACTCCACCCTATTAAATTGGGTGAGGCCCTCCTGATGGTGTCTGGGCTTATCGGAGACACCATAAGCGTATCAACTTCAAGAACCTCAGTAGATACGAAACCCCAATCCATCCTACCACTCTAAAAAAGAATTTTCTGTTTCCTCCTTCTGCCCTACCTTTGCGTTGTTAAAAGCAAGGTGGAAGGGAACGAAATCGTTCCCTTCTTTATTTCTGTACGATGACGGTGGAACAAAAAATACAGTCTATTACCCGCATGGCGGAAGAAAGCATAAGTGCCCTCCCCGATTGTTTTTTGGTGGAGGTTAGGATGAAGCCGGGTAATAAAATTCAGGTTTTTCTTGATGCAGACCAGGGTGTTTCTCTGGGCACTTGCACTCAGATCAACCGAAAATTGTACGCACAAATTGAGGAAGCAGCCCTATTTGAGCCGGGCGATTTTGAACTGGAAGTGTCTTCTCCCGGACTTGATGAGCCACTGAAATTGCCTCGCCAGTACCAAAAAAATATTGGCCGGCCAGTAGAAGTGATCATGAAAGATGGAAGAAAGATCTGCGGCAAACTATTGGCAGCAGACGAAACCTCTCTGCAAATTGAAGAAACGAAAGGGAAAGGTAAGAAACAGGAAACGATCTTACATTCATTAATAACAGAGCATATAAAAACTACAAAAATTCAAATTGTATTCTAAAAGAACCGGCAACATTCCGGTCTGATCTTAAAACTCAGCGTTATGGCAAGTATCAATCTAATCGAAAGCTTTCAGGAATTTAAGGACGCAGAAAATATTGACCGTCCCACAATGATGAAAGTACTGGAAGATGTATTCAAAACTCTGCTTCGTAAAAAATACGGTAGTGATGAGAATTTTGACGTCATTGTAAATACAGAAAAAGGTGACCTCGAGATTATGCGTCGTCGTACCATTGTGGAAGATGGCGCTGTGGAAGATCCGCTCGCACAGATTCCTTATTCTGAAGCGGTGCGCATTGAGCCTGACTACGAAGTAGGCGAAGAGCTGTATGAAGATGTAGATATTCAGGATTTCGGTCGCCGAGCTATCCTCGCTGCCAAACAAACATTGGCCAGCCGGATCAATGATCTGAAGAAGAATGTATTAGTTAAGAAATATGAAGACCGAATCGGCGAGATCATCAGTGCGGAAGTATATCAAGTATGGAAAAAAGAAGTGCTCTTACTGGATGAAGAAGGCAATGAACTGATCCTTCCAAAAAGCGAACAAATCCCTCAAGACTATTTCAAAAAAGGCGAAAATATACGTGCGGTTATTAAAAAAGTAGAGTTGAAAAATAACGCGCCTGTAATCATTTTATCCAGAACCAGCCCTGATTTCCTTGCGAAATTGCTGGAAATTGAGGTGCCTGAAATTTTTGATGGATTGATCGTGATCAAAAAGATTGTGCGCGAGCCGGGCGAAAGAGCTAAAGTGGCCGTAGAAAGTTTTGACGACCGTATCGATCCCGTAGGTGCTTGTGTAGGTAT
Organism: uncultured Chitinophagaceae bacterium; assembly: GCA_964654305.1. GTDB lineage: Bacteria > Bacteroidota > Bacteroidia > Chitinophagales > Chitinophagaceae > Lacibacter. The sequence continues at coordinate 590 of CAZZJD010000063.1, read as the reverse complement.
GAAGGGTAGTCGTATTCATGGTATCGTTAGAGAATTGAAGAATGAAAATATTGATGTCATCAATTTCACTAATAATCTGAACCTGTTAATTCAGCGTTCACTTACTCCGGCAAGGATCACTAGCATGGATATTGATCAGGAAAACAAGCATGTAAATGTTTTCCTTAAACCCGATCAGGTATCGTTAGCTATCGGTAAGCGTGGGGTAAATATCAAGCTGGCCTGCGAATTAACAGGATATGAAATTGATGTATATCGCGACAACGAAGGAGAGGTAGAAGAATTTGATATCGACCTTGATGAATTTGCAGATGAAATTGATGGATGGATCATTGATGCTTTCAAACGGATTGGTTGTGATACTGCCCGCAGTGTGCTGGATCTGACTGTTGCGGAACTGGAGCGTCGGACCGATCTTGAAAAAGAAACAATAGATGAAGTTCGTCGGATTCTGTCTGCAGAATTCGAAAACGAATGATTATAATTTGGTCCGCCCAATTATTAATCATTAATTATTAATTATTAATTATTTATTCTGAATGTCAGAAACTAACACACCACGCTTGATGGCTGCCGCCAAGGAATTCAAT